>JBBRXF010000001.1:0-157690 GCA_038248665.1 Campylobacterales bacterium
AATATGAAAGAATTTAATCTTTCACCAAAAGAAGCAACTATTAAATCAATGAAAGAAATCACAAGTGCATTAATTGGAGTTGCAACGGTTTTATCTGTTATTGTAGCTTTGACTTTAACTCCTGCTTTATGTGCGACAATTTTAAAACCACATGAAGAAAAAGAATCAAAAGGTTTTATCTCTTGGTTTGGAAATCTTTTTGAAAACTTTACTTTAAGATATAAAAATGGTTTAAATAGCGTATTACAAAATCCAATTAAATGGATGTTTATTTATAGTATTATCATCGGCACTTTGGCATACACTTTTATCAAACTACCAACAAGTTTTTTACCAAAAGAAGACCAAGGCTCTATTATGATTCAGTACACTCTTCCTGAGGGTGCAGTAACATCAAGAACAGTTGAAGTTGCCCAAGTTATAAAAGATTATTTCCTAAAAGAAGAATCTTCAAATGTTGAAAATATTTTCACTATTTCAGGTTTTAGTAGCAGAAGTAGTGGACAAAATGTTGGAACTGCCTTTGTCTCTTTAAGAAATTGGGATGTGAGAATAGGCGAACAAAATCGTTCAGATGTAATAGGACAAAGGGCAATGAAAGTTTTTGCAGATTCTAAATCTCCTTATTTTATAAGAGATGCAAGAGTGATTTCAATGAATCCTCCCGTTGTTCAAGGTTTAGGCTCAACTGATGGTTTTGAGTTCCAACTTCAAGCAGATGCAATAACATCAAGAACAACATTAAATGAAATAAAAGAAAAAATCTTAGAAGATGCCTCAAAAAATGAAAGAATAAGTTCTGTTAGAGCTGATGGAACAAACAGTACTCCTCAACTAAAAATTGATTATGATGTTCAAAAAGCATTATCTTTAGGTCTTTCTATGTCAAATATTGATGATACTTTAAGTGCTGCTTGGGGTGGAGTTTATGTAAATGACTTTATAGATAGATCAAGGGTAAAAAGGGTTTATATTCAAGGAGATGCACCATTTAGGTCAAAACCTGAGGATTTATACTCTTGGAAAGTTAGAAATTCAAATGGAGATATGGTTTCATTTGAAGAGTTTTCAAACATAAAATGGGATTTTGGACCAGAAGAACTAACTCGTTACAACGGTTTTGCTTCTTATCAAATCCAAGGTGCAGCAACACTAGGAGTTAGTTCAGGAGTTGCAATGGATGAAATGGAAAAAGTTGCAAATAACTACTCATCAGGAACAATGCATGAATGGAGTGGAGTTTCATATCAAGAAAGATTATCTACTGGGCAATCTGGATTATTATATACTATCTCTATTTTGATTATATTCTTATGTTTAGCAGCACTTTATGAGAGTTGGTCTGTACCATTTTCTATTTTAATGGTTGTTCCATTAGGTGTAATTGGAGCTGTTTTAGCTGTTCATTTTAGAGGTTTAGACAATGATGTTTATTTCCAAGTTGCACTTTTAACAACCATTGGTTTGGTTTCAAAAAATGCAATTTTAATTATAGAGTTTGTGGATACTGCATATAAAAATGGTAAACCGTTAATTGAAGCTGCCGTTGAGGGAGCAACACTTAGATTGCGACCAATTATCATGACTTCTTTAGCATTTATTGCAGGAATCATGCCCCTTGCTTTATCAACGGGAGCTGGTGCAAATAGTAGAATTTCTATTGGAACTGGAATTGTTGGAGGAACTTTAACTGCAACTATTTTAGCAATATTTTTTGTTCCTCTATTTTTCGTTTTAATTAAAAAAGTATTCCCAGCAAAAAAGGTAGGACAAAATGTTTAAAACAAATATTTCAATAGGACTTGCCCTAATCCTTTTTACTGGTTGTTTTTCTTTAGAGCCAAAATTAGAACCAAAAGATATCAAAGTTATTCCCCTTGAATGGAACACTCCAGTTGAATCAAAAAACCAAGAAGATTTAACTCAAATAAAACCTTCATGGGAAGATTTTGTTCAAAATGATACTTTAAAAAAAGTTGTTGATGCAGCCATAAAAAACAACAGAGATTTAAAAATAGCTCTTTTAAATATCCAATCAGCAAGGGCAACATATAGAATTTCAAACTCTGATAGTTTTCCAACTCTTGAAGCAAATGCTGATATGAAAAATGCAAAAGCAATAAACTCTTCAAATGGAACTACAATTTCACATAATTATTCTGCAAATATCTCAGCTTCTTACGAAATAGATTTATTTGGAAAAATACAAAGTCTAAATGAAAGTGCCCTACAAAGTTATCTTTCAACACAATTTGCAGCAAATACAGTAAAAGTTAGTTTGATTGCTGAAACAATTAACGCATGGCTTACATTGGCAACCCATAATGAACAATTAAAAATCTCAATTCAAACAGTTGAGAATTTACAAAAAGCCTATGAACTAACACAAAAGAAGTTTAATGCAGGTGTGATTTCTCAAGCTGATGTATTAGATGCAAACGCTTCATTAAAAGAAGCGCAAATAAAT
The DNA here is from genome assembly GCA_038248665.1 of Campylobacterales bacterium. Lineage (GTDB taxonomy): Bacteria > Campylobacterota > Campylobacteria > Campylobacterales > Arcobacteraceae > Aliarcobacter. Next base: position 2,468 of record JBBRXF010000001.1, read on the forward strand.
ATTATTTCATATAACACTATGATAAAACAAGATAAAAATGCCCTAGAACTGCTTATTGCTCAACCTTTAAATGATGAGCTTTTACCAAAAGAATTTAAAGAGTATGAAAATTGGCTGATGATTGTAAAAGCTGGAATTTCATCAAAAGTATTATTAACACGACCAGATATAATGGAAGCTGAACATAATCTAAAAGCAAAAAACGCAAATATAGGAGCAGCAAGAGCTGCCTTTTTCCCATCGATTTCGCTAACTGCAAATACAGGAATTGCAAGTAAATCACTCTCATCACTTTTTGATGGAGGAGCACAAAATATATGGTCTTTTTCACCAAATATAACTCTTCCAATATTTAATGGTGGACAAAATAGCGCAAATCTGGATTATACCTACGCACAAAGAGATATTGCCCTAAGTCAATATGAAAAAACTATCCAAACAGCATTCAAAGAAATAAATGATGCACTAGCAACTAGAGCCACCATAAATGAGCAAATAAACAAACAAAAAGAGCTAGTAGATGCCGTATCAAAAAGTTATAATCTCACACTAAAAGCTTATAAAGTAGGAACTGGCTCATATTTAAATGTTCTGATTTCACAAAGAACCCTATATTCAGCCCGACAAAATTTGATAAGTAAATATCAAGAAGATTTAACAAATCGAGTAAGTTTGTATAAGACATTAGGTGGAAATGAAATAATTGAGTAAAATCAAAAATTATCAAAAAGGAGATTTATGTACGCAGTAATATTTGAAGTTTGGCCAACAAAAGAGGGAAAAGATGAATATCTAAAAATCGCCTCAACTTTAAAAGATTTTTTGCAAAACCGAGAAGGTTTTATCTCAATAGAAAGGTTTCAAAGTTTAGTAGATGAAAACAAACTTTTAAGCCTATCTTTTTGGGAAGATGAAAAATCAATAGAGATTTGGAGAAATATGTTTGAACACCGAATTGCCCAAGACAAAGGCAATGCTGGAATCTTTGAAGATTATCGAATAAGAGTTGCGAAAGTGCAAAGAGATTATTCAAAAGAAGAAAGAACTCAAGCACCGAAAGATTCAAATGAACATCGAGCTTAGATTTTTACAAAAAGCTATTGTTGATAAAAACTATATTAGTTTTACTTACGAGAATCAAAGTTATAAGAATGTTAAACCTTTGAAACTTGATGTTGACAATAAGCTTTTTAGTGATAAGGGTGTTTTTGAGTTTGGGAAGATTGGGAAGTTGGTTGTTTTGAGGGAGAGGTTTTAACTATTCCACTTTTATAATTTTATGAGCTAAGTTTATTAATAATTCATCTTCTTCAACATCGCCAAAAGCTAATAAAATCATTCCAAGACTCACATTTGAACTATTTAATAAAGCAAATAACGCTTCATTATCAAATGTTGTTTGAATTGTATCGCCATCTTTATCAAATTGACGTCCTATTTGTTCTATTCCTCCATGAGTCATTCCATGTAAGAGTGATGAATTTTGTTCATAAACATGGTGAAATGTTGTAGCATTTATCTTTTTATCTATATCTTTAGCAAGTTTATATGTATTTTTAAATTCAAAATCTTTGTCAGTACTAAAATTCTCTATTTCATCATCTGTAGCTACTAATGAAATCCATGTTCCCCTATATACTGCATCAAATAAAGGTCGTAACAACGCAAATGCCGAACTGTAAAGTTTGTTTTCTACAAGTAAGCTAATTGAATTATGATGTTGCATAGATAAAGATAAAAATCCTGCTACAACTTTTTTTCTCTTTCCTTCTGATTTTTTACCAGATAAAGCATTTTTAATGAGTATTTGATTCTCTTTTGATTCCTCAATTAAAATTTTATATTTCATTAGTTACTACTTCACCAAACTCTTTCCAACAAGAAAACCTGAAGCCCACGCAAATTGAAGATTAAAACCTCCCCTATTTCCTACTATATCTAAAACTTCACCTGCAAAAAATAGACCTTTACACAATTTACTCTCATAAGTTTTATTATCTACCTCAGCGGTTCTTACTCCTCCACCACTGGCTTCTGCGTGACCGAAACCTTGGGTGTCTGTTATTTTTAGTTTCCATTGGTTTAGTTGAAATGCTATTGCTTTGATTTGTTTTGCGTTTACATCAGCTGCTTTTGTGTCTATGTTGATTTTACAAATATCTAATAATACTGGTGCTATTTTATTTGATACCATTCCTGTTATTATATCTACGGCTTTTTGACTTGGGATAGTTTTGAAAAGTGTTTGGATTTGGTCACCTAGGTCATTTCTATTTATTTTGGGGAAGAAGTTTATTGCTATTTTTACATCTTGGTATTGGCTTAGGTTTAAAACTGCTAGTTGTGAAATATCAAGTATTGCAAAACCTGAAACTCCATAACTTGTGAATAATACATCTCCAAAAATCTCTTGCTCTAAATTTCCATTTATATATAGGCTTACATTACACTCTTTTTTTACACCTTGAAGTTTTCCATTATAGGTATTATCAGTTTTTAGTCCTACAAGCGAGGGATAAGTTGGATTGAAACTGTGTCCAAATTTTGAGGCAAAATCTAAACCGCTTTCGTTTGCATTTAGTTGTGGAGCTGCTCCTAAACCATTTGAGATTAGTACTTTATCATATGCTTTATATTCATTATTTTGGGTTTTGATATTAAATTTATCTTCTACTTTTTCTATATTTATTATCATAGATTCTAAATATATATTCACACCCAATTCTTGTAATGCTAACTCCAAAAGATTAGTTACTGATTTTGCTTCATTTGATAAGGGATATACTTTTCCACTTGGTTTTATATCAAGTAAAAGTCCTATACTTTTGCAGAACTTTTCAAAGGCTTTAAAATCAAACTCTTTTAGTGCAAAACTTGTAAAGTCTGGATTTTCTCCTAGATAGTTTTTTGAAGTTATTTGATTGTTTGATATATTACATCTTCCATTTCCACTTGCAAGTATCTTTTTACCTATACCTTTGTTTGCATCAAATAAATCTATATGTAAATTTTTGTTTAATCTTTTGGCAGTAATGGCGGCAATTATTCCCGCTGCTCCTGCTCCTATTATTGCTATTTTCAAATCTATCCCTAAAAGTTTTTTTGATTATAGCTAATAGACTCTTTCAAATACAAGGAACGTTAATTGCAATACATATCCCATAAATAAAGGATATACATGAATCCACAGAAAATAAAACGCTCAGTAGAACACCTATGTGAAAGAAAAGTACCTATATTCTTATGGGGGCCTCCTGGTATTGGAAAATCTTCAATCATTGCTCAAATTGCAAAGGAAAAAGGAATAGCTTGTATAGATTTACGACTATCACTTCTTGACCCTACAGATTTAAGAGGAATCCCATTTTTTGATGCTGTTAATCAAACAGCTATTTGGGCACCAGCATCTTTTTTACCTGATGGAAGTATCAAAGAAGGAATTCTATTTTTAGATGAGCTTAATACGGCAGCTCCAATGGTTCAAGCTTCTGCTTATCAATTGATTCTTGATAGAAAAATCGGTGAATACACTCTTCCTGATGGTTGGTCAATAGTTGCCGCTGGAAATAGAGAAAGTGATAGAGGTGTAGTTTTTAGAATGGCAGCTCCCCTTGCAAATAGATTTATTCACCTTGATATGGAAGTAAGTGTTGATGACTGGAGAGCTTGGGCCATAAACAATAATATTGATTTATCTATAATCTCATTTATCTCATATAGACCTGATGCTTTGTTTACTTTTAATACTCAAAGTGATACAAAAGCCTTCGCAACTCCTAGAACTTGGCATTATGTAAATGAAGTTCTATTATCAACTCCTGAAGATGATTTGATAATGGCACTAATTAGTGGAGCAATTGGTGAAGAGTTAGCAGCTTCATTTTTAGGATTTAAAGCAGTTATCAAAGATCTTCCAAATATTGATGGAATCCTAGATGGAACTGAAAAAGAGTTTCCAACAGATACTTCTGCTTTACATATACTTTGCACTGCCTTAGCAATTAGAATTTCAGAAGATACAAGAACAAAAGAGTTAGAAAATCTTCTTAATTACTCCCTAAATCTTCCAGGAGAGTTTTCTGTTATGATTATTCAAGATTTAAGACAAAGAAGTATTGAACTTGATTATCTAAAATCTTGGCCATTGTGGATGAAAAAATTCAACACTCTACTTCGTTAATTATGAATGCAAACACACTTTTAATCAAAGCCAAAAGCCAACTAACAACAAAATACCCATATTTTGGAATGTTGGCATCAAGATTAAAACATGAAGAGAGTGAAAATATAGAATCTTATGCCAGTAATGGAGTAAGGTTTTTATATAACCCTGATTTTATAAACAGTTGTACAATTGAAGAACTCTCATTTATTTTGACAAACTGTGTTATGCATCACATTTTATCTCACCAACAAAGAAAACTAAAAAGAAAAGGTTATCTTTGGCAATTAGCAACTGATTATGCAATCAATAATCTTCTTTTTAAAAATGGTATGAAAATGCCCCATGGTGTAAATTATGATAAAAAATTCAAAAATATGTACGCTGAAGAGATTTATGATTTTCTAAAAAAAGAGTTAATCGAAAGTGGAGTTGATGCTTTTGATGATGAAAAGGTTCAGCAAAATGATGAGCAAAAAAACAATAGAGATAATACTCAAAAGTTTAGAAAAGTAAAAAAAATACAAGAAAATCTAGATGAACGAGACGAAGAACAATGGGAATACGCAAGCGCACTTGCAAAAGAGGTATCAACTAGAAAATCTCTAATGCCTTTAGGTTTTGAAAGACTTGCAAAAAAAGTAGTAGCCCAAAATATAGATTGGAAGTTTGAACTTTACAATGCCATAAATCGCCACATGAGAAACAACTACGCTTTTATGCCACCAAATAAAAAACATCTTTACAGAGGTTTTGCCCTGCCCTCACTTACAAGTGATACTTTGAGTTTAATAGTTGCCATTGATACTTCTGGTTCTATTCGAGAAGAGATATTAGGAGCATTTATAGAAGAGTTTAAAGCCATCATGCAAAACTTTCCAGCAGTAAATATTGAGCTTCTAATAGCAGATGCAAAAGTCCATGCTCACTATAGTTTTAGAGGTGCTGAAGATATAGAGTTTGCCCTAAAAGGTGGAGGAGGAACGGACTATCGTCCAGTTTTTGAATACATCGATGCAAACTTCCCAATGTCTAGTATGTTATTATACTTCACCGATGGAGATGGAATTTTCCCAAGAATCCCACCATCGTATGAAGTTCTTTGGGCATTGTCAAATAAAAAAGATAGGATTCCATTTGGTAGGGCTTTGGTGATTTTTTAACTTAATAAAACACCGCAAACCAAATAGTAGGCTCATCCAAACTAGTAAACTTAACCCTATGTTTTTCCATAACCTCTATATTTAAACAATCACCTTTTTTTAATTCTACTTCCCTATTCTCAAATTCAAGTATTGCAAAACCTTCAAGAAGTAAAATAAATTCACTTTTTTCTTGTTCATACCAAAAATTTTCAGGTGATTTTTGTCCATTTGAAACTATTTTTTCTATTTTTATTGTCTCATTTTTAAAAATTTCAAAAAAAATTTCCTCTTTTTTATCTACTATTATTTGCTCAAAAATATTATATTTTTCCATATTAGAACTCTTTAGAATTATGATTTATTGGTATTTTACTCAAAATTACTTAATCATTTGATATAATCTTGATAGATTTAATCAAGTTATCTAATCACCCCTTATTTAAAGGGTATTATATTAATTGTGATTAAATTACTTGACATTGATAAAAAAATGTTCTATAATTTCAACATATAAAGAAAATAACAAAAAAATAGAAAGGAAAAGAATGCAAAACGAAACGATTGCAATACACGCTGGGTATAACAAAAAAGAAGGTTTTGGAACAATGAGTGTTCCAATTACTCAAACAACTGCTTATGCATTTAGAGATTCTGAACATGCTGCAAATTTATTTGCATTAAAAGAACTTGGACCAATCTATACTAGATTAACAAATCCAACAACTGATGTTTTAGAGCAAAGATTTGCTGCACTTGAAGGTGGAGCTGCTGCTATTTGTACATCTTCAGGACAAGCTGCATCATTTTTTGCAATCGCAAATGTAGCAGAAGCTGGTGATAATATTCTTATTTCAGATAAATTATATGGTGGAAGCGTTACATTATTAACTTACACTATGAAAAGATTTGGAATTAGTGCAAAAGTATTTAAAAGTGACGATGCTTCTGATTTAGAATCATTAATTGATGATAAAACAAAAGCTATCTATTTTGAATCATTATCAAACCCTCAAATTGCTATTCCTGATGTGGAAAAAGTAGTTGAGATTGCAAAAAAACATGGTGTTTTAACTATTTGTGATAATACAGTTGCAAGTGCTGCTTTATTTAACCCAATCAAATGGGGAGTTGATGTTGTAGTTCATTCAACTTCAAAATATACAAATGGTCAAGGAACTGCACTTGGTGGAATTATTGTTGAAAGAGATGGATTAGCTGAATTTTTCAAAGCAAATGAAAACAGATATTCACACTTTACAACTCCTGATGTATCTTATCATGGATTAGTTTATACAGATGTTCCACTTCCTAACTTTTGTTTAAGAGTAAGATTATCACTATTAAGAGATATTGGGGCAACTCCTGCACCTTTTAATTCATGGCTATTAATTCAAACATTAGAAACATTAAGTTTAAGAGTTGATAAACATTCAGACAATGCTTTAGAGGTTGCTAAATTCTTAGAATCTCATCCAAAAGTAAAATCTGTAAATTATCCAGGATTAAAATCTAACAAATATTATGACAAAGCTCAAAAATATTTCAAAGGTGGAAAATCATCTGGACTTATCTCTTTTGATGTTGAATCATTTGAAGAAGCAAAAAGAGTTATTGATAGTGCAAAACTATTCAGCGTAGTTGTAAATATTGGAGATAGTAAATCACTTATCGTTCATCCAGCATCTACAACTCACTCACAAATGAGTCCAGAAGAGTTGGCAAAAGCTGGTGTAAATCCTGTGACAATTAGACTTTCAATAGGTTTAGAAAATACTATTGATTTAATTGAAGATTTAACACAAGCATTAAATTAATAAAATGCCGTTAATATCAACAAAAGGTGTATATGGTCTAACAGCCATGTACGAGTTAAGTAAGCATCAAGAAGATACTCCCATGCAAATCAAGGATATATCTGCAAATGCTAATATTCCCCAAAATTACTTAGAACAACTTCTAAGTAAATTAAGACGAGCGGAACTTGTAAAAAGTATACGAGGTGCTAGAGGTGGATATGTACTTGCTAGAAGTGCTAAAGAGATTAAGATAGTTGATATTTTAATCGCTTTAGAGGATGATATTAAAATAATAGATGTTAAAACTGATAATCCAATTTTAAATATCTTTTTTGATGAGTCAAAAAATAGTATGAAAAAGATTTTTGATATAAGCCTAGATAAACTAGATGAATACCAAGAAAAATACAACGAATTTTTACATTACAACATATAAAGGAAAACAAAATGAAATATGCAAATAACATAACAGAATTAATCGGTAACACACCTTTAGTAAAATTACAAGGTGCAAGTAACACAAGTGGTGCTACAGTTTTAGGTAAATGTGAATTTATGAATCCTTCACATTCAGTAAAAGATAGAATTGGAACAAACATGATAAATGCAGCTATTAAAGCTGGATTAATTAAAGAAGGTACAACTGTAATTGAACCTACAAGTGGAAATACTGGAATTGCATTAGCATCTGTTTGTGCTGCTTTAGGAATTAAATTAGTTCTTACAATGCCTTCATCAATGAGTATTGAAAGAAGAAGATTATTAAAAGCTTTAGGTGCTGATTTAGTATTAACTGCTCCTGAAAAAGGTATGAAAGGTGCTATTGAAAAAGCTGTTGAATTACAAGAGGCAACTCCAAACTCTTTTATTCCTCAACAATTTGCAAATGCAGCAAACCCTGAAATTCACAGACTTACAACTGCAAAAGAAATTTTAGCAGACACAGATGGGAAAATTGATATTTTTGTAGCTGCTATTGGTACAGGTGGAACAATAACTGGAACTGGTGAAGTTTTAAAAGCTCACAATCCAAATATCCAAATTATTGCAGTTGAGCCAGAAGCATCACCAGTATTAAGTGGTGGAAAACCTGGACCTCATAAAATCCAAGGAATTGGAGCTGGGTTTGTACCAGATGTTTTAAATACAAAAATTTATGATGAAGTAATCCAAGTATCAAATGATGATGCAATTATGACTTCAAGAAAAATTGCTCAATCTGAGGGTTTACTAGTTGGTATTTCAGCTGGTGCAAATATTTACGCAGCACAATTAGTGGCAGCAAGACCTGAAAACAAAGGTAAAACTATTGTTACAATTTTATGTGACACTGGTGAGAGATACCTAAGTTCTGGTTTATATGATTATGATGAAGAGTAAAAACTCTTTATCATAATTGCTTTAATTAAATATAGGAAAAGAAATGCACGAAAAACCATATAGGTCTGTTGTAAAAGCTATCTCATGGCGAACAGTTGGAACTATTGATACAATTATTGTTTCATATTTTATTACTGGGAATCTAGTAATGGCAGCTTCAATTGGTTCAATTGAAGTTATTACAAAAATGGCTTTATACTATTTTCATGAAAGAGCTTGGAATAAGTTATCTTTTGGAAGAGTAAAAGAAGAAGCAGTTGATTATCAAATTTAGGTTATACAATGAGTAATAAAGAATTAATAGAAAATATAAACAAAGAGTTAGAAAACAAATCTACACAAGAAGTGATAGAGTATTTTTTAACAAAATTTAAAAATGTAGCACTAAGTTCAAGCTTAGCAGCTGAAGACCAAGTTTTAACAGATATTATTTTGAAACAAGATAAGAATGCAACAATATTTACATTAGATACAGGAAGATTACACCCTGAAACTTATGATGTTATGGATGCAACAAATTTAAAATACGGTGTAAAAATTGATGTATTTTTTCCTCAATATGAAAAGGTACAAGAACTTTATCAAACTCAAGGTGTAAATGGTCACTATGAGAGTATTGATAACAGAAAAAACTGCTGTAACATTAGAAAAATCGAACCTTTAAAAAGAGCTTTAAAAGATGTTGAAGTTTGGATTACAGGGCTCAGAGCTGCTCAAAGTGTTACAAGAGTTGATATGCCTTTAGTTGAATGGGATGAAAACTTCAAAGTAATTAAAGTGAATCCTTTGATTAATTGGACAGAAGAAAATGTATGGGATTATATAAAAGAAAACAAAGTTCCATATAATAAACTTCACGATAAAGGATTCCCAAGTATTGGTTGTGCTCCATGTACACGAGCCATCAAAGAAGGTGAAGATATAAGAGCAGGAAGATGGTGGTGGGAAAACCCAGAACACAAAGAATGTGGTTTACACAAAAAATAAGAAAGGAAAAAAATGCAAATAAGTCAAAATAGATTAACACATCTAAAACAACTAGAAGCAGAATCAATGCATATTATGAGAGAAGTTGTAGCAGAGTTCTCAAATCCAGCAATGTTATATAGTGTTGGTAAAGACTCTTCTGTAATGTTACATCTTTTACAAAAAGCATTTTATCCTGCACCTCCTCCTCTTCCTTTAGTTCATGTTGATACAACATGGAAGTTTAAAGAGATGATTGAGTTTAGGGATAAAAGAGCAAAAGAAGTTGGTATGGAACTTATAGTTTATACTAATCCAAAAGGTGAAGAGATGAATATTTCTCCTTTTACTCACGGTTCAGCATTACATACAGATGTAATGAAAACTGAAGGATTAAAACAAATGTTAAATATCCAAAAGTTTGATGCAGTATTTGGTGGAGCAAGACGTGATGAAGAAAAATCAAGAGCAAAAGAGAGAATCTACTCTTTTAGAGATAAAAACCATAGATGGGATCCAAAATCTCAAAGACCAGAATTATGGAATGTATATAATGGAAGACACACAAAAGGTGAGTCTATTAGAGTATTCCCATTATCAAACTGGACAGAATTAGATATTTGGCAATATATTTATCTTGAAGGTATTCCTATTCCTGATTTATATTTCTCAAAAGAAAGAGAAGTAGTTGAATATATGGGTACAAAAATCATGGTAGATGATGACAGAATGCCTGAAGAGTTAAGAAAAACAGCTAAAAAAGAGATGGTAAGATTTAGAACTTTAGGTTGTTATCCACTTACAGGTGCCGTTAATAGTGAAGCTACAACTTTACCTGAGATTATTCAAGAGATGTTAATTTGTACTACAAGTGAAAGACAAGGTAGATTAATAGATAGTGATGGTGACGCATCAATGGAGAAAAAGAAACAAGAAGGATATTTTTAGAATGGCACATCAATCAGACTTAATTGCAGAAAATATAGAACAATATTTAAAAGAACACGAAAATAAAGAAATATGTAGATTTATCACTTGTGGAAGTGTTGATGATGGTAAAAGTACTCTAATTGGAAGACTTTTATATGATTCAAAAATGATTTTTGAAGATCAATTAGCAGCTATTGAAAAAGATAGTAAAAAATCAGGAACTACTGGTGATAAAATTGACTTAGCACTTTTAGTTGATGGATTAGCTAGTGAGAGAGAACAAGGTATTACTATTGATGTTGCTTATAGATTTTTCTCAACTGATAAAAGAAAATTTATTATTGCAGATACTCCAGGTCATGAGCAATATACAAGAAATATGGCAACGGGTGCTAGTACTGCTGATATTGCTATTATTTTAATAGATGCAAGACAAGGAATTTTAACTCAAACTAAAAGACACTCTTATATTGCAAGTTTATTAGGTATTAAAAACCTAATCGTTGCTATTAACAAGATGGATTTAGTTGATTTTAGTGAAGAAGTATTTGAAAAAATCAAAAAAGATTATAATGAAATTATCGAATATCTTCCTCATCATAATGATTTAAATATTCAGTTTATCCCTATTTCGGCACTTGATGGAGATAATATTTTAACTATTTCACCAAAATGTTCTTGGTATAAAGGTCTTCCTTTAATGCCATTATTAGACAATACGTCTATACATAAACAAGAATCTTCATCATTTAGACTTCCTGTTCAATATGTATTACGTCCTCACTTAAATTTTAGAGGATTCTCTGGAACAATTGCAAGTGGTGAGATAAACGTTGGTGATGAAATTACAGTTTTACCATCAAGAAAAACATCTAAAGTAAAATCAATAGTATCAAATGATATTAAAGATTTAAGACCAATTGGAAAAGATGAGCAAGTTGAAACAATACAAAAAGCATTCGCTCCAATGGCAACAACAATTACACTTGAAGATGAAATTGATATTTCAAGAGGAGATATGATAGTTAAATCTACTGATATTCCTAAAGTATCAAATCACTTATCAGCAATGGTAGTATGGATGGATGAAACTCCAATGAAACTTAATCAAAATTATGTGATTAAAAGAGCAACTTCAGTTATAAATGGTGCATTTAACGCTATTGAATTTAAGAAAAACATTAATACTTTTGAAGAAATTGAAGCAAGTGAATTAGCACTTAATGATATTGCAAAATGTACAATATCACTTGATAGAGAAATTGCAGTTGATCCATACCATGAAAACAGATATACAGGAAGTTTTATTATCATTGATAAATATACAAATTCAACTGTGGGTGCTGGTATGATTGTATCTTCAATTGAAGGTTTTGCAAAACTTGAAGATGAGAAAAAAGTTTACTCAAAAGCTGAAATTGAATTAAATGAATTTATTAGAAGAAATTATCCTGAATGGGATTGTAAGGCAATATAATGTCTAATAATTTAGCATTAAATATAGAAAAAATCAAAAAAGAAAAAGATGGGATAGATGTTTTAGCAGATATCTATTTCCATGCTGTTTTTGGAGAAAAAATCTCTTTAGAAGATTTAGAAAGATTCAAATGGTATGGAGTATATGCCCAAGATGATGAGCAAAACTATTTTAAACTAAAAATCCCTCTTTCAATGGGAGAATTAAACCTAACACAACTAAAAACTTTTAGTCTTATTTCAAAAGAGTTTAGTAATGACTGTTTGATTTTCTCAGATGAACAAAAAATAGAATTTTTAAATCTAAAGATTTTTGATTTACCAAAAATCTTTAGACTTCTTCAAGAAGTAAATTTAAACACTTTTTTTGAAGCAGGACACACCATAAGAAGAGTTCTTACTTGTCCAATTAATACAATTGATGATTCTCAAGTATTTAATGTATCAACTCTTGCAAAAAAACTAGATGAAACATTCATAGGTAATAAGAAATTCTCAAATCTGCCAAACTCACTTCAAATGGCTATAAGTGGCCATGAAGAAGGATGTAACGTACAAACTACTCCAGAAGTTAGTTTTAATGCAACAACAGATAACAAAGATAAAATCATATTTATGATTAAAATTTTAGATGTAAATATAGGATATATTAGTCCAGCGCAAGTTATAAATACAGCAAAAGCAATAGCTGAAATTTATAGAGATTTTGGAGATAGAGAAAATTTTTCATCTAGTTCATTTGAACATCTTGTGAAAAAATGGGGAATGGCTAGATTCTTTGATATATTAAACTCTTCAACAAATTATAAAATTCAAAGAAATATTTCTACAAAACAAAGTACGACTCCTAGAAATCCAAGAATGGGAATAAACAAAAGTAGTATAGAAGGGGAAAGTTATATTGGGTGCAAAATCACCTCATCAAGAATAGAAAATAAGAATCTCCATTCCCTATCAAATCTATTAGAAAAATATAGTGCAACAAAAATCAAAATTACCCATAAAGGTAATATTATTATATTAGATGCACCATCAAAAAGTGCAAATGATTTCGCTAAAGAGTTAGAGAAAATCAATTTTAATCCTTTTGTTTAAATAAAAAAAGCTTACACTAGCTTTTTTTATTCAAGCTAACTCTTATGATAAATAACTTAAAATTATAAACTTAATAATCAAAACTAATCAAATGAGCAAATAAAAATGAACAAAAATATTTTTAGACCTTTTTTCAATGAAAATACAAATATATTAAATTTTATTAGATACAACACTATTGGGAAAAATAAAAAAGAGTATTTTGATTATACTGCCTCAGGATTAGCCTTTAGACAAATAGAAAATAGAATCCATGATGTACTTGAAACTTACGCAAATACACACTCTAAAGAGGCTTCAAATGCTGATAAAACTACAAACTATTATGAAATGGCAAGAACTACACTTGCTAAAAATCTAGAACTTAGTGATGATTTTGTAATACTTCCAAGTGGATGTGGAACAACAGCTGCCATAAAACATTTTCAAGAGTTAATGGGTTTATATATTCCACCATCTACAAAAAAAAGATATGGTTTTCAAATAGATTTAAAAACTGCTCCTTTAGTAATAGTTGGACCTTATGAACACCACTCAAATGAAGTCTCTTTTAGGGAAGCTTTATGTGAAATTCAAAGAATAGATTTAGATAAAGATGGATTAGTTGATTTAAATCATCTTAAAGTTGTACTTGAGAAAAACAAACATAGAGAAATAATAGCCTCATTTTGTGTTGCTTCAAATGTAACTGGAATTATAACTCCCTATGAAGAGATTTCTAAATTATTAAGAAGTTACAATGCTGTAGTTTGTTTTGATGCAGCAGCTTCAAGTCCATATATGAATATTCCATCACATTTATATGATGCAATGTTTATGTCACCTCACAAACTTCTAGGTGGCCCTGCTTCTTGTGGTTTATTAATTATTAGAAAATCTTTAATTGATACAACAATAGCTCCATCATTTGCAGGTGGAGGAACTGTTTTATATGTAAATAAAACTTCACAAACTTATCAACAAAGTATCGAAGCTAGGGAAGAAGCTGGAACTCCTCCAATTTTGCAATTTATTAGAGCATCACTAGCATATCAACTAAGAAATGAAATAGGTTTTGAATTTATAAAAAAACAAAAAGAAGAGTTAAAAGAGCTGTTTATAAATGAACTAAAAAAGATTCCAAATTGTGAAATATATGGAAATCAAGAGGCTTCAAATATAGGAATAGTATCTTTTAACATAAAAGGTTTAAGTCCATATGACTTATGTAATCGTTTATCTTCAACAAGTGGAATCCAAACAAGAGCTGGATGTTCATGTGCTGGACCTTATGGACATGATTTATTAGGAATAAAAGAACTTGATATGAATAATCGACCAGGATGGGTAAGAGTATCTATTCACTTCTCACAAACAAAAGATGAAATAATGAATTTAATTGAAAGTATTAAAAAAATTAAAAATTAATTTGTATAATAAATAATAATTTGACAAACTATTTTTCTTCTTTTTCCCAATTTATCGACCCTATTAAAAACTAACTTTACTACTACACAAAATCTACATATTTCGTTTAATTTTCATTAACCCAAAGAGCTTACAATCCCACATGAATTTCATATTATTTTTTTTAATTTTTATTATAGTTTTTGCTTTTCAAACTTTTATAATAAAAAAACGTCTTATAAATAAACTCGATTTTACTTATAAGACGAAAAAGTATCTTAGCCTAATTTTGTATATCACTTTTTTGGGTGTAATTTTATACCCAATGGCAAGATACTATCCTTTCGTGCCTAACTGGCTCTATTTTGTCCTTTCCTTACCAATTGGGGTGATTTTTTTAACATTTATTATTACTTTATTACATGAAATCATCTCTTTTGGAATTAACAAAACACCATTCAAAAAAAATAGAAGAGAATTCTTCAAAAAAGGCTTAGATATTGGTGCAATTTCCCTTGTAATTGCAACAAATGCTAAAGCTATTGATAATGCTAAAAATGTAGAGATTGAAGTAGTAGATGTAAAAATAAAAGATTTAAAATCACCCTACACTATTGTTCAAATAAGTGATATTCACATTGGTGGATTAATTGATAAAGATTTCATAAACTCTCTTGTAAAAAAAATAAATATTTTAAACGCAGATATTGTTGTAATAACTGGTGACTTAGTTGATACAAAATTAGAGTTTGCAGCACCTGCACTTAATGAACTTAAGAATATACAATCAAAATATGGAATATATTTTATAGTTGGAAATCATGAATATTTCCATGGTGTTAAACCAATTATTGATTATGTAAATTCTTTAGGAATAAAAACTTTAGAAAATGAAAATGTTTATGTTGGACCAAAAGATGAAGGTTTTAATCTTTGTGGAGTTTATGATAGATTTGGCTTTAAATATAATGATTTTATACCTGATATTGATAAAGCTATGGAAAATTTAGAAAATTCTCCAACTATTCTTTTGGCTCATCAACCAAAATTTATTGAAGAGATTGAAAATACAAAAGGAATAGATTTAATTCTTAGTGGACATACTCACGGTGGCCAAATTTTTCCATTTAATTTTTTAGTAAAACTTCAACAACCTTATGTAAAAGGTCTTCACACATTTAATGACTTTACTCAAGTATATGTAAATAAAGGTACTGGATTTTGGGGTCCACCGATGAGACTTGGTGCTAGTAGTGAAATAACTGTTTTAAAATTAAACTCTTAAACTTTTAACTAGCACTCTTTTTATCTCTTACAAATTAATGCATTGAACAAGGACTCATTCCTGTTTTAAAAAACATTGCCGTTACTGTATCCATTGTTTGAATATGATTTATTAACCAAGATACAAGATTATTTTTAAAATAATTTTTTAATTCTAAAATATTTTTTGTATTTTCAAAATTATTAAAAAGTTCTTTTATCTCTGATAAATTGATATTATGTTCATTTTTATGAAATTCATAGGCAAAAAAACCTTTTTCTCTCATTTGTATCTCTTCTGTTTCAAAATGATTTTCAGTGTGAGTTATCCACTCTTTATATTTATCTTCTAAACTTTTTAGATTTAATTCACTTTGTTCTTTTTCATATTCTAAAATATAATTATAGAGTTCATTTATTATTTCTACATCTTCAAAATGTGTATCATTCATAAAATCCATTGCTACAAGTGGTAAATCATTCTTATTTATTAACATACAAACTCCTATTTTTTCCTAATTGTATAGAAATTAAAATTCTTTTTAATTGATTAGTATCAAGTATTAAAATATACACAATATATTTAAGTTTCAATTGTATTACTAATATACAGCTATTTAATAAATTTACTTATTTTATTCATGTATAATAATTTCAATTAAAATTTAAAAGGATTGTAAATGTCTTTAAAAGTAGTTATTTCCCACAAAACTCACTATAAATATGATAGACCTATATCTTTATCTCCACACATTATAAGATTAAGACCAGCTCCTCACAGTAGAACTCCAATTGAAGCTTATTCATTAAAAATAAAACCCGATGGACATTTTCTAAACTGGCAACAAGATCCATTTGGAAACTACCAAGCAAGAATTGTATTTCCTGAAAAAACAAAAGAGTTTTTTATTGATGTTGAAATTATTGCAGATTTAATTACATTAAATCCATTTGACTTTTTTGTTGAAGAAAGCGCAACAAACTTTCCTTTTGAATATAAAAAAGATTTAAAAAAAGAGTTAAAACCTTATTTAAAAATCAATGAAAAAGGTAAACTTCTTAAAGATTTTGTAAAAAGTATTGATAAAAGTGAAAAACCTATTATTGATTTTTTAGTAGAAGTTAATCAAAAAATTAACCAATATGTAAACTATACTGTAAGACTAGAACCAGGTGTTCAAACTTGTAAAACTACTTTAGAAAAGAAATTAGGTTCGTGTAGAGATTCTGCTTGGCTTTTTGTACAAGTTTTAAGACATTTAGGACTTGCAGCACGTTTTGTATCTGGATATTTAGTTCAATTAACAGCCGATGTTAAATCACTTGATGGACCAAGTGGTCCTGAAGCTGACTTTACAGATTTACATGCTTGGACAGAAGTTTATATCCCAGGTGCTGGATGGGTTGGACTTGATAGTACAAGTGGATTATTTGCAGGGGAAGGTCATATTCCATTAGCTTGTACACCACATTATAACTCAGCCCATGCCATTGAGGGATTTAGTGATAAATGTGAAACTGAGTTTGAATTTGATAATAGCGTAACAAGAATTTTTGAATCTCCAAGGGTTACAAAACCTTATAAAGAAGAACAATGGAAAGCTATTTATGATTTAGGTTTCAAAGTAGATGAAGATTTAGAAAAAAATGATGTTCGTCTAACAATGGGAGGAGAACCTACATTTGTTTCTATTGATGATATGGAATCAGCTCAATGGAATAGTGAGGCAGATGGAGAACATAAAAGAGAATTAGCTACAAAACTAGCAAGAAGACTTTTAGAAACTACTACAACTGGTGGACTTTTACACCATGCTCAAGGAAAATGGTACCCAGGAGAACCACTTCCAAGATGGCAAACAACAATTTATTGGAGAAAAGATAAAAAACCAGTTTGGGAAAATCCAGCACTTCTTGCAAATAAAAATGATGTTTTTCCTTATACAACTGCTGATGCAAAAAACTTCTTATCAACACTTGCTTCTGTTTTAGGTGTTAGTGATGAAAATATAAGTCCAGCCTTTGAAGATCCAATTTATTATATTATGAAAGAAGCTGAACTTCCTCTTGATATTGACCCTTTAAAATATGATTTAAAAGACCCACTTGAAAGAAAAACAATAGCTGATAAATTAGCACAAGGTTTAAATAATGAAGTTGGATATGTTTTACCTTTAAATTTTGGAGTTACAAAATGGATAAGTTCTAAATGGGAATTTAGAAGAAATCATCTATTTTTAAGTGCTGGAAATTCACCATTGGGATTAAGACTTCCCTTAGAATCATTAGTAGTAAAACCACCTGTTGAACTAGAAAAAAGCTTTGAAACAGACCTTTTTGCCTTTGCACCAGAGCTTGGAGATTATATTAAAGATGTGAAAAAAAGAGCAAAAAAAACTAGTAAAAAAACAACTTCAAAATTTAATTCAAATACTTTTGTAAGAACTGCAATTACTTCTGAAATTAGAGATGATAAACTTTGTATTTTTCTTCCTCCAATTGAAGATACAGAAGTATTCTTAGATTTAATTGCTTCAATTGAACAAACTGCAACTATATTAAATTTATCTGTAATCATTGAAGGATATGAACCTCCACACGATTTAAGAACAGATAGAATCAAAGTAACTCCAGATCCAGGTGTTATTGAAGTAAATATTCAACCTGCAAGTTCTTGGAAAGAGTTAAGTGATAATCTACTTGCACTTTATGAAGATGCAAGACTTTGTAGACTTGGAACTGAAAAATTCATGATTGATGGAAGACACACAGGAACTGGTGGTGGTAACCATGTTACCATTGGGGCATTAAAACCAAGTGATTCTCCACTATTAAGAAATCCTCAATTACTAAGAAGTCTAATCACATTTTGGCAACACCATCCAGGTTTATCTTACCTTTTCTCAGGAGCATTTATAGGGCCTACTTCACAAGCTCCAAGAGTTGATGAGGGAAGAGCTGAAAATCTTTATGAATTAGAGATTGCCTTTTCACAAATCCCAGAAAGTGGTGATGTTCCATTTTGGCTAACTGATAGATTATTTAGACACATGCTAACAGATATTACAGGAAATACTCATAGAAGTGAGTTTTGTATAGATAAACTATATTCTCCTGATAGTAGCACGGGAAGACTTGGAATATTAGAGCTTAGAGCTTTTGATATGCCACCTCACTCTCAAATGGCACTTTTACAAATGTTATTAGTTCGGGCATTAGTTTCTTGTTTTTGGAAAAAACCGTATAAACATGATTTAGTTAGATGGGGTACAAGATTACATGATAAATTCTTACTTGAACACTATGTAAAAGAGGATTTAAGAAGTGTTGTTCAATACTTAAATGATGAGGGTTATGAGTTCAAACTTGATTGGTTTGACCCATTCTTTGAATTTAGATTCCCATTATATGGAATGACTATGATTGAGGGAATGCCAGTTGAAATTAGATCAGCAATTGAGCCATGGAATGTTCTTGGAGAAGAATCAAGTTCACAAGGAACATCAAGATATGTTGACTCATCTGTTGAGAGATTACAAATAAAAATTGAGAATTTCAATGAAGAAAGATACATAGTAACTTGTAATGGAGTTCAAGTTCCCCTATCAAAAACAGATATTGAAGGAGAGTTTGTAAGTGGAGTTAGATACAAAGCTTGGCAACCTTGGTCAGCCCTTCATCCAACCATTAAAGTAGATACACCTTTAACTTTTGATATAATAGATAAATGGAATACTAGATCTATTGGTGGGTTTAATTATTTTGTTGCACATCCAGGTGGAAGAAGTTATGATACTTTCCCTGTAAATTCTTATGAAGCAGAGTCAAGAAGAATAAATAGATACTGGGACTTCAATCACTCACAAGGTGAATTAGAAGCTTACGAGCCATCTATTTCAGGGGAAGCAAATACTCTATTTGCTGTGGAAGCAACAAGAACATTAACAAATACAAAAGGAAGTAAAAAACTTCTTTTTAAAGAGATGCCAAAAAATAAAGAATACCCACATACATTAGATTTAAGACAAAGGTGGATAAAAAAGTAGATGTCAATTTTTGATAGTTGTAAGTTAGAATCATCATTTGATGAGATGTTTGATAGCTCTTGTACACCAAGAGCACATTGGGCTGATATTATCGACGGAATAGAAAAAGCCGGTATTAAACAGCTCGAACAAAAACAACTAGAAATTGATTGGAGACTTGAAGATAATGGGGTTACTTATAATATTTATAATGACCCTGAGGGTAATAATAGAAGATGGAATTTAGACCCAATTCCCTTAGTTCTTACAGATACGGAATGGGAAGAGATTTCAAAAGGATTAAAACAAAGGGCAAAACTTTTAAATCTAATTTTCAAAGATTTATATACTGAGCAAAGATTAATAAAAGAGGGAATTGTTCCTGCTGAAATCATCTTTGCCCACAAAAGTTTTATACCTGAAGTTTTTAACTTTGAAAATAAAGATTATTACTCTATGCGATTTTATGCAGCAGATATAAGCAGAGGTCCTGATGGAAAATTTTGGGTTATAAATGATAGAACTCAATCTCCATCTGGTCTTGGATATGCTATAGAAAATCGACTTACGATGAACTCTATTTCAGATGATTTATATCCAAATGTAGAGATTTTGAAAATGGCTAAATTTATTGAGGGTTTTAAAAATATGTTAAAATCTCTCTCTTCATCAAACCACGATAATCCACTAATTGCACTTTTAACTCCAGGTCCTTTAAATGAAACCTATTTTGAGCACTCTTATATTAGTTCTTTTTTAGATTTAACTCTTGTTCAAGGGGAAGATTTACTTGTAAAAAACAACCAACTATGGCTAAAAAGTTTAAATGGATTAAGAAAAGTTGATACTTTAATTAGAAGAGTTGATTCACAATATTGCGACCCATTGGAACTGAGAAACGACTCTCAACTTGGAGTTGCTGGACTTGTAAATGTAATTAGAAAAGATAATTTATCAATGATAAATCCAATTGGAATTGGTATTTTAGAAAACATTGGTCTAAATCCATTTATGAAAAATATTGCAAAATTTTTATTAAATGAAGAGTTAATATTACCACAAATCGCTACTTGGTGGTGTGGACAAAAAAATGAATTAGAGTTTGTACTTAAAAATATTAAAAATCTTATCATTAAAAAAATTGATAGAACAGATAATATTGAAGTTCATTTTGCTCACAAATTAGATGAAGTTGAGTTAAATAAACTTATAGAAAAAATAAAAAACAATCCTCACTATTATGTTGGTCAAGAAGTTATTGATTTTTCTACAACTCCATCTTTTACAAAAGGTAAAATTGAACCAAGAAACACTGTAATTAGGGCTTTTTCTTATTTAGAGAAGAATGACTATCAAGTAATGCCAGGAGGACTAATAAGAGTTTCACCCTCTGCAGATTCACTTGTTGTTTCAAATCAAAAAGGTGGAACAAGTAAAGACTTATGGATTCTTGGAAAAAATGAAGATTTCAAAGGGAATAATATCTTTAAAAATCGAGCTTTTATTGATTCTAGATTAGAAAATATTTCAACAAAAAGAGCAGAAAATCTCTTTTGGTTAGGAAGATATTTAACAAGAGCAATAACAACAGCTAGAATGGTTAGATTTAATTTAAAAAATATGCTAAATCTTAACAGATATGATGATAATACAAATTCAAAAAAAACTAACACTATTTTAAATAATGCTTTAACTCATCTAACAATGAGTTATCCTGGCTTTTTAAATGAAGAATTATCTTCACCTTTAAAAGAGATTGTTTCACTTATTAGAGATAAGAATAGAATAGGAACCCTTAGTTTCACTCTATCGATGCTTTCAAATCTTAATGCCAGTGTAAAGAATCTTCTTACAATGGAAGCATGGCGAATCTATGAAAGAATGCAAAAAGAGTGGAATAGTTACAATAAAAGAGAAGTCTTCACATATAAAGATCATATAAATGAACTTGATAGATTATTGATTTATTTAATGGCTTATAGAGAACTAATTGATGAAAGTATGTTTAAAGAACAAGGATTAATTTTATATGACATTGGTTCTAAAATAGAGATTTCTCAACTATTAATTGCAAAATTAAGATCTCTTCTTACACTAAAACTTGATAAATTAATTGAATATGATGTTTTAGACTCTATGTTAAACTCTTATGAGAGTTACAACTCTTATAGGGCTTATTATAAATCATCATTGGATTTAGAAAATGTATTGGATTTTTTAATGTTTAATACAAAATACCCAAAATCGTTAATTTATATAATTACTCAATTACTAAGTGATTTAAAAGAGTTACCAAGAAATATTAATAATTCACATCTTAGTAATTTTGAAGAACCTGTATTTAAAGTCTTTTCAATGATTACTTTATCAAATACCCAAAAACTTTTAGAAAGTGATGAAGAGGAGTATGTTTATACGCAATTAGATGAGTTTTTATCAACTATTTCTAATTTATTAACAGAAACTTCTGAAGAATTAACTAAAACATATTTTTCACACTACAATGAGTAAACATGATTTATAAAATATACCACGAAACAAAGTTTAGTTACGCTGGACTTGTAACATTTAGTCATAATATCGCAAGATTAAAACCTAAAGATTCCAATACTCAAAAACTATTAGAATATTCTCTTAAAATAGAACCAACACCCTATGAAACAAGTGAATTTGTAGATTACTTTGAAAATACAAATAATTTTATGCTTATTAGAGAATCTCACAAAAATCTAAAGGTAATTGCCACTTCAAAAGTTGAGAGATTAGAAAATGAGATAAAAAAAGAGATTGATTCATTAAAGAATATAAAAACAACTCTAAAAGATTTAAAATATAGACTTAGTTCTTATAATCCAAATGATGTTTTAGCAAAATATTTTTTATTTGAAACAGAGTCAATTCCCATGCCATCAAAAGAGATAAAAGATTATGCTTTAAAATCTTTTGATGAAAATAGAAATATTATTGAAGCTACAAGTGATTTTATGGCTAGAATATTTAATGATTTTAAATTTGTATCGGGCTTTAGTGATATTACAACACCAATTGAAGTAATTTTCAAAGAGAAAAAGGGTGTTTGTCAAGATTTTGCCCAATTTGCAATTTCAGCCCTTAGAAGTATTGGAATTCCAACACGTTATATAAGTGGTTACATACAAACAATTCCTGCTCCTGGAAGTGAAAAACTCTTTGGGGTAGATGCTTCTCATGCTTGGTTTTCTATTTATGTTCCTGATTTTGGTTGGGTTGATTTTGATCCAACTAATAATAAAATTCCAAATGAAGAGTATATAATCTTAGGATATGGAAGAGATTATTTAGATATTTCACCCTTAAAAGGTGTAGTTCAAAGTAGTGGTAATAGTTTGCTTAGTGTTAAAGTGGATGTGAGAGTTTTAGATTAAGAAACAAAGAGGTGAAGAGTTTAAAAACTCTCCCACTCTCCATCATCTTTTGCAGGTTTTGAAGAAACCACAGGTTT
This sequence comes from Campylobacterales bacterium, assembly GCA_038248665.1. Taxonomy (GTDB): domain Bacteria; phylum Campylobacterota; class Campylobacteria; order Campylobacterales; family Arcobacteraceae; genus Aliarcobacter. The sequence goes on from JBBRXF010000001.1 coordinate 25,573, forward strand.
TGATTCATGTTTTGGAACTTTTGTACTTCCCATTTTATTTGAAATAGGTATAGAATGAGTTTTAGTTTTAGATCTTTCTATATTTTTTCCTTTTACTTCATTTTTCCCTTTAAACTCTTTTTCATCTGCATTTGAAACAACTAATTTTGCAATTTGGTCTGTTAATACAGCTACATCATGTGTTTGTGATGCAACTGCTGCATTTTGTTGTGTTTGTTGGTCAAGCTGATTTACAGCATCATTAATTTGTTCAATTCCAAGTAATTGCTCTTTTGAAGCATTTTGGATATCTGAAATTAAATTTATTGTATGAGTAATGTTTTGATTTAATTGTTTATAACCTTCAATCATATTTCCAGCTATTTGTTTACCATGATTTGCTTTAGTTGTTGCATTCTCAACTATAGTTTTTATCTCTTTAGCAGCTTCTGCTGAACGAGAAGCCAAGTTTCTTACTTCTGCTGCAACTACTGCAAATCCTTTTCCAGCTTCTCCTGCAGTTGCTGCTTCAACGGCTGCATTTAAAGAAAGAATATTAGTTTGGAATGCAATTTGGTCAATTATAGAAATAGCTTCATTAATCAAATTAACTTGAGTATTTATCTCATCCATCGAAACTGTTGTTTGATTTGCAAGTTTCTCACCTTGATTTGCAGATGCTGTTACTTCATTTGAAAGCATTGCCATTTTTGAGATATTCTCTGTATTATTTCTAATATTTGAAGTTATCTCTTCAATTGCAGCTGCTGTCTCTTCTAAAGATGCTGCTGCTTCGTTTGAACTTTGATTTAACTTATCAACATTTACAAGTAAAATATTTGAACTCTCATCCAAAGTTAATCCATTTGTTTTGTTTTCTACTAACATTTGAGTAATTGAATTTTGTAAAGTATTAATACCTGTAACTAATCTCTCAAACACTCCACCATGTTCATCATTTGGATGCATTTTTAATGATTCTAAATAGTTTAAACTTGCATACTTTTCTAATATATAATCAACTTCTTCAAATCTATCTCTTGTACTTTTTATCATTTGATTTACATTATTTTTAAACTCTTCTAATGAAGCATTTGCTGTTGATTTCTCTATAAATTGAGAATACCAACCATTATTTACTCTTGTCATTACAACTTTTGCATCTTCAATTAAAGCAACATCTTGATTTACAGTTTTTTCTATTTGTTTGATATTTTCATTTACAAAAACTGCCATTTCTCCAAATTCATCTTTTGTTTTATCTTCTAATAATGAAACTGTTGTCGATTTTCTATTTAAATAATTAAAGAAAGAGATAAGTCCCTCTTTAAAATCACTTAGTGATTTAACAACAATACTTGATATAAATAAAGAGAATAATATAAAAATTATAATTGCAACAACAGCAAGTGCTACTAAAGTTACATTCAATGAAGAGTGTGCTTCCTCTTTTAATTGTATTGCACTTTGATTTATTTCATTAATTTTAGATTCTAAAATAGTTCCAGCTTGTGCCATTTTAGTTATTGTAGCTTTTATTTCAGGTGTTTCTTCGTTTACACCATTTTTAAAACTTGTTATTTTCATTGATGCTACAGTATTAAAATCATTTACATAATTTTTTGATGATGCTAAAATTTCATCACATAAATCTTTATTCTTTTGTACTGATACTTTTGATTTTAATTCTAAAACCTCTTTATCTAAGTCAGCAAAATTATCAACTACTTTTTTAGCATTTTCTTCATTTGGTGCTCTTAAAAATTGATAAACTGAAATTCTTCCCTTTAAAAGTTCTTGTATAAACTCTTCTGTTCTTATTGATATTTGATTTCTTGTATTTTCTATCCCACTAAAATGAGTATATACAACTCCTGATACAACTACTATTATTACAAACATAAATGGAAACAGCAGCAGTTTCATTTTTGTATTGATGTTTTTTATCATTACTTTTCCTAATAATTTTATATGGATAATTGTACCATTTTTTATATGTAATAATTATATTTACTAATATATTATAAATAAATAATAATATAGTGTAACTGATAGTAAAGATTATAAAGTGACTTTATTCTATTTATTAAGTTGTTAATAATTTAATTATGAATAAATTATGAACTATTATATGGATTTATTTATTAGACATTCAGAGAGAAAGTTTTTTATAATAAAAGATTAACTAGTTTTACCTAGCCAATCTTTGCAATTCTAAAAGCTACTGCATGTTCATAAATCAATGAATTACTATAAAAACAAGTAATCATTCCATTACATGGAGCTAGAAACTGATGTATAACATTACCTTCTAAAGAGTGAACAATTTCACCAATAACTTGATCTTTTGAAACATAATTACCAGCAAGTTCTTTTGAGATAAAAATACCACTTCTTGGAGATTTAACAACATCAATAGAATTTCTATCAATAACTGTCGATTCATATCCATTAAAAATATGGTAATTTATAATTTTTGCTTTATCCATAAATCTAATCATTGCTTGATTTATTTGACTTGCAATTTTTTTATCAACTTGGTTATCACTTGGGCACATAATAGAAAATGCCTTTGTTCCCCAAAGTTGCCAGTTGTATTGTAAAGTAACTGTATCTATTGATTTCATAGTTCTGTGATGAATCATTTTAAAACCAAATTTTTTTGCACCTACTAAATCTTCATATCCACTTTTATAAAGTTTTATATATGGTAGACAAGTTGCAGGATCTGGTCTTCTTTCTAGAATAATCCCAAAATCATAACCACTAATTGCATCAAAAACTTTTTTTGCAATTCGTTGAGTTGTTTCACCTAATTCATAACCTGGGAACATCATGTTTATATCTGTATTATCTAAAGGCCAAAATCTTTTCCCAATATTTAAAGCATAATGATTAATTGAAGGGATAATTAAAACATCCCCTTTAATTTTCTCTTTATCTATTTTATTCTTAAAAAAATCAACCATCGTAGAAGCACAATACAATGGTAAAATCGAATCCCCTTCCATTGCACCAACAATGGCTACTTTAGGAGCTTTTTTATTTGTTCCTTTAAATAAATAACCTTCAACAACTAATGGAGCACGACTTAATGACTCAATTCTTAAAACTTCAATTTTTTCCACTGTTATCTCCAAAAATTCTAGCTAATAATGAACCTTCATAAACAACTGGATACTCTCTTAATGTAAATAAAATTCCATCAGCAGGAGCTGTTAATGTTGCATGTATTGCGCCAGTTAAGGGGTCAACAATATCTCCGATTTTGTCATCTTTTTTGATAACCGAGCAGTGATCAAGAGCTGGAACAAATAGTCCACTTTTAGGAGCATTTAAGTAAAATACTTCTCCTATTTCTGAGTTAAAAGCTTCTCTTGTTACAAAATCATCTTTACCCTCAATCATTCCCTCTTTTTGCATAAGATTTAAAATTCCTATTAACAATTGATGTCCATAAGCTTTTGTAAGTCTCATTCCAACACCCATTTCTACAACAAGTGTTTTTGTTCCCATTGAATTCATTGTATGTGAAAAAGTAGATTCCAATACAGTTACTGCATCATGAATCCAAATAAAATCACAATTTAACTCTTTTGCAAGAGGTAAAGTAGATTTTGAATACTCTTTATTTATTCTAATTTGTGGGATTTCTCGTAAAAAAATATTACTTGAGTGAATATCAATAGCAATATCACTTCCTTTTACATCATTTGCAAGGGCGAAAACAACTTGTCCTGGCAAAAATTCATTTGCACTTCCAGGAAAAGTTCTATTTAAATCTACATCATACAAAGGAAAACCCCTTGTAATTGTATCAACACCCAAAGAGTTAACAGCAGGATAAATATCAACTATCCCTTTTAATTTATCACTGTTATTATTTAACCAATCAGCTAATAGATATATAACTAATTGTCCTTCTAATTCATCTCCATGAATTCCACTTACTATTGAAATTCTTTTCATTTTATTAGTTGTTTTTTCTTTTGGTTCGAATCTTGTTCTTCTTATAGATAATTTTTCACCTACAGGTAATTCAGATGTAAATATCTCTGTTGTATTCATTAATCCCCAACTATAATTTTATTAATCTTAGCATTTATAGAGTTCATTATTGTTTCATGTGATTCATTTTTATCATGAGGTACAAATTTTGATTTTGGTGCTAATCTAGTTACAATTTTATCTATTTCTTCCATAAGTACAAGTGAAAATTCTTTATCTTTTTCTAATCTCAAATGGAAATCAACCTTTTCAACAAGTTTTCCAAGTCTTATAAAATAATCACTTGTATTTCTATGTTGTTTTCTAGTTAATTCACCCCAAGTCTCACTAATCAAAGATTGAACTTTATCAATAAATTCATAATCAAGCTCAAAAGTATTATTACAAGAGTGTTTTAATAAATTTGATAATTCAATTACTGAACCAAAAGCTTCTGTATCCATAACACTTCGGCAAGTAATTGCATTTTCTCTTACATAACTCATTAAAAGACTTAAATTTGCATCATGATTTCCACAAATTCCAGCTTTTAAGAACTCTTTTGCAGTTTCATATTCAATATCAATCTCTAATTTCTTATAAAAATCTTTCCCTTTTTGTTTATCAGTATCAATTACCGCATCAAAGGCAATTACAACTTCAATTAAAGTTGCTTCTATCCTTTCTAAATATCTACCAAACCAATACAAATTTGTTGCTACATTTGCAGTTAATAATTGCTCCATATTACGCCTCCATAACCCAAGTATCTTTAAATCCACCACCTTGAGATGAATTAACTAAATAATTTCCAGCTTCCATAGCATAACGTGTCAGTCCACATTTCCAAACTTTTGGTTCATCACTATTTATTACATAAGCTCTAAAATCAGCTTTTCTTGGAACTATTTCGTCATTTAAATAACACTCTTCATCATAAAATTCTATTAACTCTTGAGCTATAAATCTTCTTGGATTTGCTTTTATAATAGTTTTTAAATCTTCTAACTGAATTTTTGTCATAGCATGCCCAAACATAACACCATACCCACCAGCTTCAGCAACATCTTTGATTACTAGTTTTTCAATATTGTCAAAAATATATTTTTTATCTTCTTCAAAATAAGGTAAATATGTTGGTGCATTATCCAAAATTGGCTCTTCTCCTAAATAATATTTAATCATTTTTGGAACAAAATAATAGATACCTTTATCATCAGCAACTCCATTCCCAGGTGCATTCATAATTGCCACATTTCCAGCTAAATATGCTTCCATGATTCCTGGAACTCCAATTAAACTCTCTTCATTAAAGAATTTTGGGTCTAAAAACTCATCATCAAGTCTTCTGTAAACTGCACCAACTCTTACTAATCTTCCATCATAATTTTTAAAATATAAAACTTTATTTTGTACAACTAATTCATTGTTTCTCACAAGTTGAGCACCTGATTTTTTTGCTAGATATGCATGTTCATAATAAGCTGAATTAAATCTTCCTGGAGTTAAAACTACATTTATTCCACCACAATTAACATAATCCATAGACTCTTTTAACATAGATGGATACTCTTTAATAGGTTTGATTTTTAATTTTTCAAAAAATTCTGGATAGATTTTTCTATAAGTATCTCTAATTGATAAAGGATAACTAGCTCCACTTGGAACCCTTAAATTATCTTCAAGAATAACCCACTTATCAGAAACTGTATCTTTTACTAAATCTATACCATTAATATGTGTACGAATTTTTTTAGAAGGAGAGAAGCCATGAAGTTCTTTTAAATACCCTTTTGCTTGATAAATAAACTCTTCTGGGACAATATTATCTTTTACAATATTTTTTGTTGTGTATAAATCTTCTAAGAATAAATTTAAGGCTTTTATTCTTTGACTTAAACCTCTATCAATTATATCAAACTCTTTAGTCTCTATAATTCGAGGGATAACATCGAATGGCAAAGATCTTTCAATAAAATTTCCATCTTTGTAAAGATTGAAATTAACAGCAAACTTATCCATATACTTTTGGAACTCTTTTATTTTTTGTCTATCTTGATTTGAAAAGGTTTCCCAAAAGATTTCAGATACACTATTTTTCTCATTACTCAAATTACACCTCCTGAACTAAATAAATTCTATTCTTATTCATCTAAATTTAAACTAAATATTTCCTTTATCCAGCAATTTACTTGTATATTTATTATACATAAGTGTATGATTATTTTGTATAGCGTAAAAAAAAAGGGAAAGGATAAAATATCCTTTCCCTTTTAAAAAATAACTAAAAAGTTTGATATTAGTTATATTTCTCTTTCTTTGCAGTTCTTTTTCTAATTGTAGGATCTAATTCTCTTTTTCTAACTCTTACAGAAATAGGAGTAATTTCAACTGCTTCATCTTCTTCAATCCACTCTAATGCATTTTCTAAAGACATAGCTCTTGGTGGAACTAATTTAATAGCTTCATCAGCACCAGAAGATCTAACATTTGATTGAGCTTTACCTTTAGTTGGGTTAACATCTAAATCATTATCTTTTGCATGTTGACCAATTACCATTCCAACATATACTTTATCTTGAGGTTTAACGAACATAATACCTCTATCTTGTAAGTTGAAAATTGAATAACCAACTGCTTCACCAGCTTCCATAGAAACTAATGCTCCATATTTTCTAGATTCAACATGTCCTGAATATGGTCTAAATTCTAAGAATGAGTGATTCATAACACCCTCACCTTTAGTTTCAGTTAAGAACTCTGTTCTAATACCAATTAAACCTCTAGCTGGAATTTCAAATTCAAGTCTTGTATAACCAGCACCCATTGGTACCATGTTTGTCATATTAGCTTTTCTTTTTCCAAGTTTTTCAATAATTGCACCTGTATGCTCATCAGGTAAGTCAATTACTAAATGTTCAAATGGCTCCATTTTAACACCATCTTCAATTTTTGTAATAACTTCAGGTCTTCCAATACAGAACTCAAAACCTTCTCTTCTCATATTTTCAGCAAGAATACAAATTTGTAATTCCCCTCTTCCGTTAACTTTAAATTTACCTTCACCAATTTGCTCATAATTCATAGCAATGTTAGTATTCATCTCAGCTGCTAATCTTTCATTGATTTTATTTGAAGTAATAAATTTACCTTCAGTTCCAGCTAATGGAGAATCATTTACTGCAAAAGTAACAGAAAGAGTTGGCTCTTCAATATGCATAGGGTCAAGTGGCATTGGATTAGTTGGATCACATAATGAATCTCCAACATCAATAGTTTCAAAACCAGCAACAGCAACAATATCACCAGTACCAGCAGTTTTAATATCAAATCTATCCATACCTTTAAATCCGATAAGTTTAGAAACTCTTCCTTTTACTTTTTCACCATCAGCTTTTACTAAAACAACTGTTTCACCCATTGAAATTGTACCGTTGAAGATTCTAGCGATTCCTATTTTTCCAATAAAGTTATCATAATCAAGTGTAAATACTTGAAGTTGTAAACCATTTTCATCACTACCTTGTGGTTTTGGTACTTCATTTAAAATTGTTTCAAATAATGGTGTTAAGTTAACATTCTCATCAGCTAAAGCAAGTTTTGCATAACCATCTCTAGCAGCTGCATAAACAACTGGGAAGTCTAATTGCTCTTCAGTTGCATCCATTTGTGCAAAAAGGTCAAATACTTCATCAACAACTCTATCTGGATCTCCACCTGGTTTGTCAATTTTATTAATAACAACGATTGGTCTGTGTCCTAAAGATAGTGCTTTTTTAACAACGAATTTAGTTTGAGGCATAACACCTTCTTGAGCATCAACAAGTAATAAAACAGAATCAACCATTTTTAATACCCTTTCAACTTCTCCACCAAAGTCAGCATGGCCTGGAGTGTCGATGATGTTAATTCTTACACCTTCATAATCAATTGCTGTATTTTTAGAAAGAATAGTAATACCTCTTTCTTTTTCGATAGCATTGCTATCCATTACTCTTTCATCAACATTTTGGTGTGCTGAAAAAGTTCCTGATTGTTTTAATAACTCATCTACTAGCGTAGTTTTACCGTGGTCAACGTGTGCAATTACTGCAATATTTCTAATGTCTCTCATATATTCTCTTTACGTAAATTTTCGCGATTATACTAAAAAATAGCTTAAATACACAAATGTATATACCAAAAGTGCCATAAAATAATCTTTTTTATAAATTGTAAAAGAAATGTCAATTTCTTTTACAATTTATGTTTATACTATTTCTCTACAATTACACAAAATTAGTTTTGTTAATCTAATATTAATTAAATCTAATTATCATTCAGAGACTAATCAAAAAAATTAATTAAAAGGCCTTGATTGAAACAATTTTCACAATATAAATTAATTATTCTTAGTGCAATATTTTTTGCATCATTTTATAATTTCTCTTTTTTTAAAAATGTTGTAGCTGTTTACTCTTTTGAAGGGATGAATATTGTTTATATTTTTTCTATTGCAATACTACTAATAAGCTTTATAATATTTTTGTTTTCACTTCTTGGCTCAAAATATACAACCAAACCTATTTTAATAATTACTTTAGTGGTGTCTACATTTACAGCTTATTTCATGGATACTTATCACATTGTAATTGATGATAGTATGATAAGAAATACTTTACAGACAAACCTTAGCGAATCATCTGACTTATTTAGTACAAAACTTGTTACTTATGTTTTTTTTCTAGCTTTTCTTCCCTCTTATTTCATATACAAAATTAAAGTAGAATACAAACCATTTAAACAAGAAATTTTTGCAAAATTAAAAACTTTATTTTTATCATTGACAATCATATTAATTATATTGTTTAGTTTTAGTAAGTTTTATACTTCATTTTTTAGAGAACATAAACCTTTAAGATACCATGTAAATCCAATTTATTGGATGTATAGTGTTGGCAATTATATAAATAAAACTATGCATAGTGGTCCTCTTGTTGTAAAAGAGATTGGAAAAGATGCAACTATAAAATTAGATGTCAATGAAAACCCAGAAAAGCCTGAACTTGTAATTATGGTTGTTGGAGAAGCAGCTAGAGCTGATAGATTTTCATTAAATGGCTATGAAAAAGAGACTAATCCACAACTAAAAAAAGAAGATATTGTAAATTTCTCAAATATGTATTCATGTGGAACTTCTACTGCTGAATCCGTGCCATGTATGTTCTCTATTTTTGGAAGAGCTGACTATGACTATAAAAAAGGTATTTCAACTGAAAATGTATTAGATGTATTAAATCATACAAATGAAGTAAAAGTTTTATGGAGAGATAATAATTCTGATTCAAAAGGAAATGCCTTAAGAGTTGATTTTGAAGATTATAGAACTAATGCAACAAATACTATGTGTGATGATGAATGTAGAGATGTAGGAATGTTAGTTGGACTTGATGAGTATATTAAAAAGAATCAAGGAAAAGATATTTTAATAGTTCTTCATCAAATGGGGAATCATGGACCTGCATATTATAAAAGATACCCTAAAGAGTTTGAAAAATTTACTCCTGTTTGTAAATCAAATCAATTAGAAGAGTGTTCACAAGAAGAAGTAAGTAATGCCTATGACAACGCGATTTTATATACTGATTATTTCTTATCAAAAGTAATCAACTTCTTAAAACCATATTCAAATAATTATGAAACCTCAATGTTTTATATGAGTGACCATGGAGAAAGTCTTGGTGAAAATGGAATTTATTTACATGGTTTACCATATTTTATGGCACCAGATGAGCAAAAACATATAGGCTCACTTATGTGGTTTGGTGAAAAAAGTAAAGAAGAGATTGATACTCAGAAACTAAGCACATACAAAAATGAATCTTTTTCTCAAGATAATCTTTTTCATACTCTTTTAGGTTTATTTGAGGTGAAAACTGAAGTTTATAAAAAAGATATGGACATATTAAATAATGCTAAAAGATCTCAATAAACAAATAGTAATTACAGCCCTTTTTTTAATAGCTGTAATTGCACTTTTTCAATTCAGTGAATTAGATATATTTGTTCAAAACTTTTTTTATAACTTTGAAACAAAAAATTGGATTATTGATAAAAACGAACCCTTATTAAGATTTTTCCTTTATGATGAAATAAAAGCTCTACTTGTTATATTTGCTGTGGCAGTTTTATTCTCCTTAATTTTTCTAAGAAAAAAAAACTTTGTACAAGAGTATAAAACAGGTCTTATTATTATTTTATTATCTGCTATTTTTGTACCTTTAATCATTGGCTCATTAAAAGCTATTACAAATACTCCTTGTCCTTGTAATATTGTCCATTTTGATGGAATTTATCCTGAAACAAAAGTATTTGACTCTTATCCAAAAGAATTTGCACAAAGATCAAAGGTTAAATGTTGGCCTGCAGGTCACGCAAGTGGTGGTTTTGCACTTATGGCTCTATTTTTCTTATTTAAAACTCCAACAAATCAAAAAAGAGCGTTAATCGGTGCATTAATTATTGGTTGGAGTATGGGAACATATAAGATGATTTTAGGTGACCATTTTTTAAGTCACACCATAATTACTATGATAATGGCTTGGCTTATTATCTTAATAATAGTAAAATGCATACAATTTAAACAAAGGTCAAATATTGAGAAATCAACCGAAATATAATTTTTTTAAAAATACCTCTTATGCACTAAAAGGTTTAATTGATTTAATTAAAACTGAAACTTCTTTTAAAATAGAATTAATTATAACTATTATTTTACTTCCTGTAATAATATTTATAGATGCAACGCTTACGAACAAAGCTTTGATGTTCATCACTTTAATGGGAATGATATTAGCAGAGACTACAAATAGTGCCATTGAAAGAGTTGTAGATTTAGTAACTCTTGAACACCATGATATGGCAGGACGAGCCAAAGATGTTGGAAGTGCAATTGTATTTTTAAGTATTTTTATCTTCGTTATCACTTGGACAATTATTCTAATAGACACTTTTTAATCTTTGTCAAGAAATTGTAAACAAATTTAACCTTAGAACTTTAAACTATTCATCTATACTTTCTTAATAGAAATAAAAAGGAGTGTAAATGGGTATGAATTTTGACTTAAAAGTTATAAAAATAGGACTTTTAATAACTTTATTATCGTTGGTTTTTGGGATTGGATTAGGGATTGCATTTGGCGCAAAAGAGGAAGTATTTAAAAACTATATTTCTGAAAATATTCAAGCAAATCCAACTGTTCATGATGAAAAAAGTAAAGATAAAATTTGGAGATATGTTCAAAGAGCTCACTTCCATTCAGCAGGAATTGCAGCGTATTCTTTAGCACTGATATTACTTATTTTAGTATCAAAAATGAAAAATCAAATGAAATCATTAAGTTCAACTTTAATAGGAATTGGAACACTTTATCCATTCTCTTGGTATCTAATGTTTTTATTAGCGCCAACTATTGGAAGAGATGCAGCCCATGGTCATATACTTACTGAATCAATTGTATATGTAAGTACAGGTGCATTTTTAATTGGTCTATTTATGATTTTTTCAAGTCTATTTTTTAATATGTTTAACGAAGAAAAATAAGGATTAATTATGAGAATTTTAATAATTTCAGCTTTGGTTTTTAATTTAGGATTTTCTGCAGTTGTTGATGATTATTTAAGCTCTTTAAAACAAGAAGTTTTACAAGAAAATCCTAAATTTACAGGTTTTGATGCCAAAAGAGGTGAAGAAATTTTCACCTCAAAACATATTGGTAAAAAAGGTAAAGAGATTGCTTGTACAACTTGTCACACAATAAATCTAAATAATAGTGGTGAAAATACTTTCACTGGAAAAACTATTGAACCACTTTCTCCAAAAGCAAATCCAAAAAGATTTACTGATGTAAAAGAGATTGAAAAATGGATGAAAAGAAACTTTAATGATGTTTATAATCGTGAAGGAACGGCTCTTGAAAAAGGTGATGTAACAACTTACATCATAAATAAATAAAGGAAAAACCATGAAATATTTAATTTTCTTGACTTTAATTATAAACTCTTTATTTGCAGAGTCTGATTCATTTGGAAAAACAGATGTAGCACCTGTAAATAATCAGTTATATATAAAAGAGTGTGGTTCTTGCCATTTTCCTTATCAACCCGGTTTACTTCCTGCAAATGCTTGGAATAAAATGATGACTAATTTAGATAAACATTTTGGTTCAGATGCCACATTAGCACCTGAAGATTTCCAAACATTATCTAAATATCTAAATGATAATAGTGCAGAAAAAAATATGCAATATAAAAGAAGTAATAGAATTGTTTCAAGTATTCCTTCTGGACAAATTCCTGATTCAATTTCAACAACTCCTTATATGATTAAAAAACATAACGAACTAAAAAAAAGTATGATAACTCAACCAGAAGTTAAAGGATTATTTAACTGTATGGCTTGTCACACAACTGCTGATAAGGGAAGTTATAGTGAAAGAGATATTAAAATCCCAAATTTTGGTAGCTGGGAAAATTAAAAGGTTAAAATAATGCAAAAATCATATATTTGGTCGGTGCCTACTAGGGTTTTTCACTGGCTTTTTGTACTATTTATTTTATTAGCTTTTTTAACTGGCGATGAAGATAGATTATTAAATTATCATGCAATTATTGGTTATGCTGTTTTAATTCTGCTTATCTTCAGAGCTTTTTGGGGAGTATTTGGACCAAAATATTCATTATTTAGAGATTTCTCAAATACAATCCCAAATGCTAAAGAGTTTTTGAAAAACATATTTGAAGAAAATCAAAAATACCTAGGTCACAATCCACTAGCTTCTTATGTGTTGCTTTTTATGTTAATTATTGCTTTTTTAACTGTAATTACTGGTATTTTTGCTTTTGGTATTCAAGAAGGAAAAGGTATTTTAGGCTTTTTAAATACCCCTTATTTCAAAGAAATGGACCTTTTTAAAGAGATACATGAGTTTTTCGCTAATCTTTTTATAGTTTCAATAATTGCACACATTTCAGGTATTTTAGTTGATAGATTACTTCATAAAAGAACTGAAACTCTTAACTCTATAATTACAGGTTATAAAATTACAAAAGAAGATGAAAGTATAAAATTAAATATTTACCAAAAAATATTTGCCTTTGTCATGTTTATATTTTTTGTTGGTTTTTTATGTTTTAATATCTATAAACCAAACAATATTTTAATTGCTTCAAAATATGAATCCATAGATTATAAAACACAAAATGAAGCTTTTGTAAATGAGTGTGCATCGTGTCACACTCTTTATCCACCAAATCTAATGCCAAAAAAATCTTGGGAATTAATCATGTCAGATTTAGAAAATCACTTTGGGGATGATGCTTCTTTAGATGAAGAATTAAATAAAAATATTTTAGCTTTTTTACTCAAAAATAGTAGTGAAACTTCAACTATGGAAAATAGTTGGAAATTCTTAAACTCTATAGGTGATAAAGATATTATTGCTATTAGTAAAACAACTTATTGGGATAAAAGACACAAAGATATACCAAAAGAGATTTTTGATAATGAAAAAATAAAAAGCAAAGCAAATTGCAAAGCTTGTCATAGTGACATTGAAAAAGGATTAATCGAAGATGAAAATATTAAAAATCTTTCTACTTTTAACTAGCCTTTTTTTATTTTCCCACGCAAGTGACGATAAACATAATAAACACTCCCATAAAAACCTTGAATATTTAGATTTAAATTCCCAACAAATTGAAAAAATGAAAGAAGTTTTAATTGAATTTAAACACAAATACAAGGTTTTTTATGAATATAAACAAGAAAAAGAAGATAAACTAAAAGATATAATAAAAAACAATGTTTTTGATGAAAAGTCTTATTTAGAAATTTTAAATGATTTAAAAATGAAAACATCTTTGTTAGAAATAGAAAAAATGAAAAAAATTCATGCTATTTTAGATGAAAAACAAAGAAAGAAATTTTCAGAATATCTCGAGGAGTGGGAAGTTGAGTAAAAAAGTTTTATTGATTGAAGATGATTTACAAATGCAAAAATTTATAGTCGAATATTTACAAGATTATGACTTTGATTGTACTGCTTTTTCTCACCCCAAAGATGCCCTTGAAAACTTCAAAAAAGATAACGACTACGAAATTATAATCCTTGATTTAATGCTTCCAGATATAGATGGTTTTGATTTATTTAAAAAACTTAAACAGATAAAAGATATTCCAATTATTATCTCTTCAGCAAGGGGTGATATAGGAAATAAAATCCACGGCTTTGAACTTGGGGCTGATGATTATTTAGCAAAACCTTATGAACCAAGGGAACTTGTTTTAAGAATAGAACACATTTTAAAAAAGAATTTCTCAAATAAACTTAATATCGGTGAGTTTGTTATTGATAAAGAAAACCGAACTGTAATTTTAGATGATTTTCCCATAGATTTTACAAGAATTGAATTTGAGATATTTATATTTTTAGTTGAAAATATAAATAAAATATCATCAAGAGAACAGATATTAAATGCCACTTCATTGGATGAAAATACAAAAAATAGAACAATTGATATGCATATTTCAAACATAAGATATAAAATTGGTGATGATTCAAAAAATCCTAAATATATAAAATCTGTTTGGGGTATTGGTTATAAGTTTGTAGGATAAATTATGTCAATTTTTAAAAAAATATCGATTCTATTTATTATTAGTTTAGCTCTTATGTCAATTATTGGTTTTTGGATTGATAATATTAATGCAAAAAGAATAAATAGTTTAGTTGAAGAGAAATATATAAAAATTTCCAATGAACTTTTTGAAAATATTGAAAACAAAAATTTAGTAGACAAATTGATTAATAAATATGATTTAGAATTTGAAAAAGATCCTTTAGAAGAAAAGGATTATGAAATTTTATATGATAATAAATTAACTTTTGGAAGTATTTTGATTTTAAAGAAATCATTCGATGATGAATTTATTATAAAAATTAAATATTTGGATGATGAATATATTTTAGAAACACCCGATGAAAAAAATATTATAGATAAATTGATACTAAATATCCTTATTTTTGTGGATATTTTTGTTTTAATTCTAATATTTTTATATATATTAAAGCTCCTTTCTCCTCTAAAATCTATTACTAAACAACTCTCAAATTTTGCAAATGGGGATTTATCAAGTAGAATAAATATAAGTTCAAAAGATGAAATAGGTATTTTGGCAAATACTTTTAATAATATGGCTAATTCCCTTGAAAACTCTATAAAAACAAGAGAAGAACTCCTAAGAGATATTGGACATGAATTAAGAACTCCTATTGCAAAAGGTAAATTTGCCATTGAAAAAATAGATGATTTTTCTCAAAAAGAGTTATTAAAAAAGATATTTTTAGATTTAGAGATTTTAACAAATGAGTTAATAGAACTTGAAAAACTGAACCTTACAAAACTAAACCTTACAACTTTTAGTGCAGAAACTTTGATTGTTGAATCTTTAGGAAAATTATATTTAGAAGACGAATCAAAAATCAATATAAATATCTTGGATGACTTTAAAATCTCAGGAGATTTAAACTATTTATCGGTTGCTTTAAAAAATTTAATAGATAACGCTTTAAAATATGCAATCACTTACCCAATAATAATTGAAGCAAATAAAAATGAAATTTCAATTTTAAATAAAGGGAAAAAACTATCAAAAGAGTTTGAATATTACTTAAAACCTTTTACCCAAGAACTAGCCCAAAGGGATGGTTTTGGTTTAGGATTAAGTATTGTAAATAAAATTATTGATAAACACAATTTTAAATTAGATTATTCATATGAAAATGAATTTAATATTTTTAAAATTTATCTCTTAAAGAGTCTCTAATTTTTAAGAACTCATCTAAATGTTCAAAGAAAATATCTACAAGTGTTGGGTCAAAATGTTTTGCTTTTTCTTCTTTGAAAAGATTAAATATTTTATCATCATCCCAAGCTTGTTTATAAACCCTATCACTTCCTAAAGCATCAAAAACATCTGCAAGTGCAGTAATTCTTCCATAAATATGAATATCTTCTCCACTTAAACCTCTTGGGTATCCACTTCCATCCCATTTTTCATGGTGTTCATAAGCTACAATTGCTGCTGTTTTTAAAAGAGCTCTATCTGAATGTTTAAGCATTTCATAACCCAAAGCTGCATGAGTATCCATGATTTTTCTTTCAGCTTCATCAAATCGTCCAGGTTTATTTAATACAGCATCAGGGATTGCCACTTTTCCAATATCATGCATTGGACTTGCTTGTTTTAACATTTCTGCTTCGTTTTCATCTAAACCATAATAAAGTGCCAGAATTTTTGAATATTCAGCAACTCTTTTTACATGATTTCCTGTCTCTTTACTTCTACTTTCACCAATAGAACCCATAGTAAATACAACTTCTTTTTGTGTATTTTCTATTTCATGGTTTAAATTTGTGATTTCAATTAAACCATCTTCAATTTTTGTTTCTATCTCATCAACTGATAAACCAACATTTTTATAAACTTTGTATGCTAAAAGTGCTAAGAAACTAATAACAATAATTAAAAGTAACAAAATACTGAAATATGTAATATTTATAAAATCACTTGAAAGTTTTTCTATTTTAGCTTCCATTTCTGAACTATAAGTTTTATTTAAATTGATAATATTAAAACTTTTATTTCTAATGTCAATCTCAATATCCTCTATCTCTTTAATTTTAACAACACTATTACCAACTTTTTCTACAATTTCTAAATACTTTTCAGTGTCACTATTATCAAAACTATGTTTTAATAACGCAATTTTTCCTAACCATTTATCAAATGTCTCTTTATCTCTTTTTTGATAAAGTACCTCTTTACTGTAGTATTTCACTTCTCCAAATAACTGCGAAAGATTAAAATCCTTTCGTTCACTTATCTCATGATCAAGTTTTTTTCTAAGTTCATTTTCAATTGGATAATCTTTATCAAATTTATTAATAATTTCTATTTTTGTTTCTTGTAATGAATAGATTGTATCAAATGCCTTTTCAATCTCTTTTTCACTTTCAAATAAAAGAATAAGTCTTGTAGCAATTATCTCATCTTTTTGAATATCACTAATAAAAAAATCAATTAAATCATTTTTATCTTGTTCTTTAAAAGCATCTTGTATTTTTTCAAACTCTAATTCATATTTTATAAAATCCTCTTTATATTTATCCAGTTTATCAATAGAGTCTAAGTTTATAGTATCTTTTAATAATTCATTCATTCTTTCTTGCATTGAAACTAAATTACTAATTGATTGTTTTGTTAAATTATTTTCTTTAATTTGATAAATGATTACTGTATTAATTAAACCAATTACTGCAATTATGAATAGGATTAATATAAAACTAATTTTAACAATTTTCTTTATGCTCATATGTTTCCTTGAATAAATTATATATATATGTACTTTTTTGTATAATCTATTTTAATTATACAATAAGGTGCTAAAAAATGATAAAAATGATTAACAAAAAAGAGAATATATTTGAAGACAATATCGCTTTTGTAGAGAATTGGGATTTTTCAAAGGCAAATTTAAATGAAGAGAATAGAATATTAGCTATTACTCAAGTTGCTTCAATTTGTTATCAATCACCAAAAGCTCTTGGGAGTGAGTCTTTGTACAACAGACTTATGGCAGAATCTCAAGGACTACCCTCTTCATCTTTTGAATTTGTACCTGTTTTACTTGATTTTTCAGATGAAAAACATAAAGAGATTTTAGCGCCAGAGTTTTCAAATGTAAAAAAATTTGGAGAGCTTGTTTGCGAGGGGAAATATCTTCTTACAAATTATAGAGCTTTAGTATACGATTTTGAAAATAATCCAAAAACATATAGTTTTGACATTAGAACCACTTATAACACACTTGAAGAGTGTAACATTATCAAAGAACATTTCAAGGTATTTTTATACAAAGTTGATTTCCCAACAAGAAGCCAAATGGTAAGACACAGAGTTAATTGGCAAGAATTAAGTAGAAGATATGTAAGTGGGAAAAGAGTTCCTTTTGATTTTTATATTAGTGAAAAAATGAAAGATGTTACTACAGAATATGGTAATACTCAAAAGATATTAGATATCTGTTTAGAGCACTATTATAAAGCTTTAGAAGATGGTGTAAAACCTCAAGAAGCTAGAAGAATAATTCCACAAGCTGGATATTCTCAAATTTGGGGAGGTTTTCAACCAACTCAATTGGAAAATTATTTTAAACTTAGACTTGATTCACACGCTCAATGGGAAATTAGAAAAACGGCAGAGGCTATGAAAGAATTATTAGGAGATTAATGAATTACCAAACCATTTTAGAAGAGATAGAAAAAGAGATTCAACCATTTCTAAAAGAAGGGAAAGTAGCAAACTATATCCCAGCTTTGGCAAATGTAGATGATAAAAAGTTTGCCATGTCTATCCAACTTTTTGATGGAACTTCATATAATATTGGAGATACCAATTTAAAATTTTCAATTCAAAGTATCTCAAAAGTTTTTACTTTTACTCTTGCTTTAAATTATTATGGAAAAGATTTATATAAAAGAGTTGGGCATGAACCATCGGGAAATCCCTTTAACTCTTTAGTTCAACTAGAATATGAAAATGGGATTCCTAGAAATCCCTTTATAAATGCAGGTGCAATCGTAACTGCTGATAGTTTAGTATCTATTTATAAAGAAAATACTTTTGATACTATTTTGGATTTTATAAAAAAAACTTCAAATGATGACACAATTACTTATGATGAAGAGATATTCAAATCAGAATTAGCCCATGGGTTTAGAAATTTTGCTTTAATAAACATGATAAAAAGTTACCACAATATAAACAATAATATTGATGATGTAATTGATACATATTTTAAACAGTGTTCAATTATGATGAATACAGTTGAGTTAGCAAAATCAATGCTATTTTTAGCAAATCATGGAGTAAATCCAATAACAGATGAAGAAATTATAACTATTTCAAAAGCAAAAAGAATAAACTCTTTAATGTTAACGTGTGGTCATTATGACGCTTCAGGTGATTTTGCTTATAAGGTTGGACTTCCAGGAAAAAGTGGAGTTGGTGGTGGAATCGTGGCAGTTGTGCCTAAAAAAATGGCAATTTGTGTTTACGCTCCAAAATTAAATCAACAAGGAAATTCTCTTGTTGGAACAAAAGCTTTAGAGTTATTTACAACAAAAACTGGTTTGTCAATTTTTTAAATATACTTTTTGTATAATCCCGACCTCAAAAAAACAGCTATTAAGGATAAAATGTGAGTGCTTTAGAAATTGCAGATATTATAGGAATAATTTGTTTTGCACTTAGTGGATTTTTAATCTCTGTTCACTATAAACTTGATATTTTAGGTGTTTTTATCTCTTCATTTTTAACAGCCCTTGGTGGAGGAATGATTAGAGATGTATTAGCTGATAGAACTCCTTATGTTTTTACAACAAATCTTCCTGTTTTTTTAGTGGTTGCAACAGTTGTAATTGCACTTTTATTTAAACTTCATAAAATTGATGACTTAGAAGGAAAAACAGCATTTATTATCTCTGATGCAATAGGACTTGTATCTTTTTCAATTACAGGCTCGATTGTAGCAATTCAAAATGATTTTAACTTTTTAGGTGTTTTAATACTTGCATTTTTAACAGCAGTTGGTGGTGGAACAATTAGAGATATTTTAATAAACAGAGTTCCATCAATTTTAGTTTCTGAATTTTATGCAACAGTTGCATTAATCATAGCTTCAATAATTTTTGTATTAGAAATTTTAGAATTAAGAACTTTACCAGCAATCACTCTTGTATTTATTTTTGGTGTTGCTTTAAGATTATTAGCATATTATAAAAAATGGCATTTACCAACTTTATCCAAAGAATAATTTTCTCTTTTAACTTTTCATTTACTTTTTGTTGGTATCATTCAACAATTTTTAAAATTTAGGAGAAAAAAATGATTAAAAAATTTCTATTTACAGTTTTTTTAGGATTAAGTGCAATTGCTAATTCACTTACAATTGGAAATAACCTTCCAACACTTACGATAAAAGATCAATTTGAAAAAGAGCATACAGTTGATGCAAATATTAAAACTATAATTTTTTCAGCTACAAAAAGTGAAGGTGTAACGATAAAAGAGTTCTTACTTGCAAAAGATAAAGATTATTTAACAACTAATAAAACTGTTTATGTTGCTGATATTACAGGAATGCCAAGTTTAATTACTAAATTTATTGCAATGCCTAAAATGAAAGATTATCCATTTCCAGTTCTTTTAGTTGATGAAGCAAATAAAACATTATTCCCTGTTAAAGAAGATATGATTTCTATTATTTCTTTAGAAAATGGGAAAATTACAGATATAAAATATGTAAAAACTACAGAAGAATTAGGACAAAACCTAAAATAAGTTTTTATCTACTAGCTTTTTAAGCTAGTAGTTTTTCAAATGCCTCAACAATGGCAACACTTTCAAGCTCTTTGATTTTATCCTCTAAACTATCAACTGTTTCATCATTAGCAAGTTCAAGCTCTTTTGTAAGTATTATTTCACCTTCATCATAAACTTCATCTACATAATGAATCGTAACACCTGATTTTTTCTCACCATTTTTAATAACAGCTTCATGTACGAATCTTCCATACATTCCTTTTCCACCATAAATTGATGGAAGTAGTGCTGGATGTGTATTTATTATTTTATTAGGAAAAGCATTTAAGAGATTTGATTCTATTTTTTTCATAAATCCAGATAAAAATATGTAATCACAACCAAACTCTAAAAGTAATCTAGCAATTTTATCATCTATATTTTGTCCAGGGTATCTTTTGTCATTTATTATAAAATAAGGAATATTGTATGATTCTGCTTTTTCTAAAATACCTGCATTTGTGTTATTTGTAATTATTACAACAACTTTTGCATTTAACTTTTTTTCAAGTATAGCTTTTTGAATTGTTTCAAATCCACTTCCATTATATGAAGCTAATATTCCAATTTTTTTTATCATTATTATTTATCCTAATTTTTGAGGGCTGGATTATATCTATTTTATAATTAGTTTACAATCTTTGAGCGTGGGTTAAAGCAATTGCAATAGCATCTGTAATATCAAGAGGTTTAATCTCTTTCTTTACTCCTAAAAGCCTTTTAACCATGAAAGCCACCTGCTCTTTTGTAGCTTTTCCATTTCCTGTTACAGCTTTTTTTACTTGAAGTGGAGTATATTCTGCAAAATTTCCAAATTTTTGTAAAATTTTTAAAGAGATTGCTCCTCTGAATTGAGCAAGTTTTATTACTGTTTTTGGATTAAAGGCATAAAACATATCTTCAATAGAAACTTCATCTATTTCATGCTTAGAAAATATCAAATCAAAACCTTCTGTCATCTCTACAATTTGCTCTTGTAAAATTTTTGTTTTTATTTTTATTAAACCCGCTTCAATAAGTTTTATACTGTTTCCATTCTTTTCAACAATAGCATATCCACAGTTTCGAGTACCTGGGTCAATTCCTAATATTTTCAACTTTTCACTCTTTCTGTTTATTTTTTATTCACATACTTCTATAGCCCGTATAATGGTATCTTTTTGATAAGATTTTACTTAAAGGAAAAAAATTATTCACTACTTATTCACTATGTGTATAACTCAATTTATTTCACAAAATTATCCTGTTCAAGCTGTTTTATAAAAAGTTTAGATATAATATTTGTAATTACGATTAAAGAGTTTATAAATAAATGACAACCAAAGATTTCCTAACAATAATTCAAAAAGAAGCTAATAAAACTGATTATGAAAGATACTTAAAACAATTAGTTTATAAAAAAATATCTTCTGATGAAAAAATCGCCATATTTGAAGTAAATAATAAGTACATTGCCTCTTGGATAAAAAGCAAATTTACTAATTTAATTCAACATTGTTTTGAAATTTTTGATGGTTCAAAACCATCTATAGAAATAAAACTCGCTGGTGAAAAAAAATCTAAAAAAGAGATTTTAAAAGAGCAAGTTCAAAATGAAACAGCTGAAAGTACAATACTAAATCCATCTTACACTTTTGATTCATTTGTTGTAGGCCCATCTAATCAAATGGCCTATAATGCGTCACTTGCTGTATCAAATAAACCTGGAACACAATATAATCCTTTGTTTATTTATGGTGGAACTGGACTTGGAAAAACTCACCTTTTACAAGCTGTTGGAAATCATGCAATTGAAAAGGGAAACACTGTTATTTACGTAACAATTGAGCAGTTTATGAATGACTTTACCTTCTCTTTAAAAAATAAAAGTATGGAACATTTTAGAAATAAATATAGAAAATGTGATGTACTTTTAATCGATGATATTCAATTTTTAAGTGGAAAAGAACAGACTCAAGAGGAGTTTTTCCACACTTTTAATGAACTACATAATGCAAAAAAACAAATAGTAATGACAAGTGATAGACTTCCTTCACAAATTGCAGGACTTGTTGATAGATTAAAATCTAGATTTGAATGGGGTTTAACAGCAGATGTTCAAATTCCAGGACTTGAAACAAAAATTGCTATTATTGAAAAAAAATCTGATTTAAATGGAATTTCTCTAAGTAGAGAAATCATAAATTTCATTGCAACTACTCTTGATAACTCAATTAGAGAAATTGAGGGTGTTTTAATTAGAATAAATGCAAGTGCATCTTTATTAAATCAAGAGATTACACTTCCAATGGTTCAAAATTTATTAAAAGATCAAATAAAAGAAACAAAAGAGAATATAAAACTTCCTGATGTTATAAATATTGTCGCAAATCAGTTAAATATTAAGCCAAGTGATATAAAATCTAAAAAAAGAACTGCAACTGTTGCAAATGCTAGAAGAATTGTGATTTATCTAACAAGAGAATTAACTCATAACTCTATGCCAGATATTGCAAAATTCTTAGGAATGAAAGATCACAGTTCAATTTCACACAATATTAAAAAAGCAAATGAGTTAATTGAGAAAGATGAAAACTTTAAATTAATTATTGAAAATTTAAAGAATAAAATCATAAATAAGGAGTGGTAAAATCTTTAAAGCAAAATAAGTTTTAAAGACTTATGTGAAAAGATGTGAATACAATGACTTTTCTAATCACTGGGTTAAAGTTCGCTTCCAGAGGGTTTGAAGAGGTGTTTTCATCTTTTCACATAGACTACTACTTCCACTAAATTAAATAAAAATATAGGAGATAAAATGAGATTCGTAATTACAAAGAATATTCTTGAAAATGTTGTAGCTTCAATGCAGCCTTTTTTAGAAAAAAAAGATTCTAGTGCAATCACATCACATATATATTTAGAAATCAATAACACTAAATTAATCATAAAAGCAACTGATTATGAAATTGGTTTAGAATCACATATTGATAATATAACTGATATGGTAGATGGTAAAGCAACAGTTAATGGTTCTAATTTATTAGGAATTATAAAAAGATTAAAAAATGAAGATATTTTAATAGAAGCCTCTAATAATAATCTTGTTATAAAACAAAATAAATCAACTTTTAAATTACCTACTTATGATGCAGATGAATTTCCATCTCTAAATAAATCAGAAAATTTAAAAGAGTTATCAATCTCAACTATTAATTTTATTAATTCTATTAGAAAAATTACTCCCGCTATTGATAACAATAATCCTAAATTTGAATTAAATGGTGCACTATTAGATATCAAAAGTCAAAAAATAAACTTTGTTTCAACAGACACTAGAAGACTAGCAGTTTCATATTTACAAAATATTACAAATCAAGAAGCTCAATTTATTATTCCTAAAAAAGCAATTGTTGAAATACAAAAGCTATTTTTAGATGAAGCAAAAATCTCTTATGATGATACAAATTTAGTAATTTCAAATGATAATACTAAATTTTTTACAAAATTAATTAATGGTAAATTCCCAGATTATGAAAGAATTATTCCAAATACTTTAAAATATAATTTTCCATTACCAAAAAGTATGTTAGTAGAATCTATTAAATTAGTTACTTCACTATTTTCAAATATTAAAATCACATTTAACTCAACATCAATTCTTTTTGAATCTCTTGATGAAGATAGTGAATCTAAAACTCAAATTGATATTGATTTAAATATCGAAAAAGAGTTTTACTTAGCAGTTAATGCTAAATATCTATTAGATTTTTTAAGTATGTCTCATAATGAAAAAATCAAAATTGGTTTTAATGAATCAAATTTACCATTTTTATTAGAAGATGATAAATTTTTTACTATTGTAATGCCAATAGTATTAGAAAAATAAAATAAATAATTTAACAAATAAATAAGGAAATCTATAATGAGTCAACAAGAATACGGCGCTAGTAACATTAAAGTTTTAAAAGGTCTTGAAGCTGTAAGAAAAAGACCAGGAATGTATATTGGTGATACAAGTACAAATGGTCTACACCACTTAGTATATGAAGTAGTAGATAACTCTATTGACGAAGCAATGGCAGGTTATTGTAAAAATATTAAAATTACAATGTCAAAAGATAATTGGATTAAAGTAGAAGATGATGGAAGAGGAATTCCAACTGCTATTCACGAAGGTGAAGGAATTTCTGCTGCAACTGTTGTTTTAACTGTTTTACATGCTGGTGGTAAATTTGATAAAGACACTTATAAAGTTTCTGGTGGACTACATGGTGTTGGGGTTTCTGTTGTTAATGCTTTATCAAAACATTTAAAAATGACGATTTATAGAGAAGGAAAAATTCATTATCAAGAGTTCAAATGTGGTATTCCTCAAGGAGTATTAGAAATTATTGGAGATAGTCCTAGAAAAACAGGAACTACAATTGAATTTTTATCTGATGACTCAATTTTTGAAGTAAGTAAATATGAATTTGCAATACTTGCAAAAAGATTTAAAGAAGTTGCATATTTAAATTCATTTATTTCAATTACTTTAGATAACGAAATTACAAAAACAAAAGAAGTTTACCATTTTGAAGGTGGTCTAAAACAATTTGTTGAAGATATGAATAAAGATACACCTGTTTGTGATGCAGTTGCATTCAACGACACTATTGAGGGTGTTGAAGTTGATATTGCTGTTATGTATAACGACACATATGTTGAAAAAACTTTATCATTTGTAAATAATATTAGAACAATTGATGGGGGAACTCATGAAGCTGGTTTTAAAGCTGGACTTACAAGAAGTATCGTTAAATATTTAAATGAAAATGCAGCAGCAAGAGAAAAAGATACAAAAATTACTGGTGATGATGTAAGAGAAGGATTAATTGCAGTTGTTTCTGTAAAAGTTCCAGAACCACAATTTGAAGGTCAAACTAAAGGTAAACTAGGTTCTTCTTATGTAAAAGCAATTACTCAAAAATTAACTGGTGATGCATTAGATAAATATTTTGAAGAAAATCCACAACAAGCAAAAGCTATTATGGAAAAATCTTTAATGGCAGCACGAGGTAGAGAAGCTGCAAAAAAAGCTAGGGATTTAACTAGAAAAAAAGATTCTATGTCTGTTGGAACACTTCCTGGAAAATTAGCAGAGTGTCAGTCTAAAGACCCAGCAATTAGAGAATTATATCTGGTGGAAGGGGATTCTGCTGGAGGTTCAGCAAAACAAGGAAGAGATAGAGTTTTCCAAGCAATTTTACCACTAAAAGGTAAGATTTTAAATGTTGAAAAATCAAGACTTGATAAAATTCTAAAATCAGATGAAATTAGAAATATGATTACAGCTCTTGGTTGTGGTATTGGTGAAGATTTTGATAATGAAAAAATCAGATACCATAAAATCATTATCATGACAGATGCAGACGTTGATGGAAGCCATATTCAAACACTTTTATTAACTTTCTTCTTTAGATTCTTAAGACCAGTTATTGAAAATGGATATTTATATATTGCTCAACCACCGCTTTATAGATATAAAAAAGGTAAAAATGAAATTTATCTAAAAGATGATACTGCATTATCTGCATTCTTAATTGAAAATGGTTTAGAATCATTTACTTTTGAAGGATTAGGATATAACGATTTATTAGATTTATTTAAAATAGTTTCAAGATATAGAAGCATGTTAGCTCAATTAGCAAAAAGATACTCTTTACTTGAAGTTTTAAAATATTTAATTGAAAATAGTGAACTTGTAAATCTTGATTTTGCATCATTATATGAAAAAGTAAAAGAATTTTTAGATGCAAGAGGTCATAACATTCTTTCTAAAAATGTTACAGAAACAAGAATCCAGTTATTTGTACAAACAAAAGAGGGTTTAGAAGAGTTAATTATTGATGAAGAACTATTTGCATCATCATATTTTAGTGAAGCAACTTATATTTATAATAAACTTGTAGAAAGAGATTTAACAGTATTTGAAGGTAGAGATTTATTAGATATCTTAGATGATATTGAAACTTTAGCTAAAAAAGGTGCATACATTCAAAGATATAAAGGTCTTGGGGAAATGAATCCTGAACAATTATGGGAAACAACAATGATTCCTGATAATAGAAGACTTTTAAGGGTTAAAATAGAAGATGCAGAGGTTGCATCTGATACATTTACTCTATTTATGGGTGATGAAGTTGAACCTAGAAGAAACTACATTGAAGAACATGCAAAAGACGTTGAACACTTAGACGTTTAAAAATAAGTAAATATAATAAAAGTGAAAAACTTTTATTATATTTTTTATACAAATAAAATCTAAAATTATTAAAAAAACTATTGTAAATACTTTTCAAATAAGATATACTGAACGTAAATTCATATTTGGAGTAGATACTATGGACTTAAGTTTAAAGAATATCAACGAACTAATAGATATTGCATTAAGAACTACAAATTTAAGTGAAATGTTTTTTTTAAAAGAACACTCTTCTATGTTGATCAGAAGATCATTAGCAAAAAATTCAAATATTAATCAGGAAATAATTGATACTTTACTTTTTGATCCTGTACAAAATGTCTCTTATATGGCCTCAATTAATCCAAATAATCGTGATAAAAGCAGAGTATTTGAAAATTTAAGACCTTGTGTAACTTGTGAAAAACATGAAAATAATATAAATTGTATAGATTGTCCTCAAGTAAAAGATCATCACTTTTAATTCATAATCTTTTACAGAAGAAATTCTTATTTTGTAAGATACTTAAATATTATATATTGATTTAAATTGATAGTTTTTCCAATTAGAAACAAGTATAAGTCTTTTTTGGATAAAATGGGCAAAATTAATATTAATAAAGGTTATAAAAAATATGGAAATGAAATATGGTGAAAAAGAAATAGTTGAATTTGATATAAATAAAGAAGAAAATTTTTGGCCAAATGAACATGATAAAAATTATATAATTAATATAGAATTACCAGAATTTATGGCTAAATGCCCAAGAAGTGGTTATCCAGATTTTGCAACTATTAAACTTCAATATACACCAAATAAAAGAGTTATTGAATTAAAAGCTTTAAAAATTTATATTAACTCTTTTATGATTAGAGAAATTTCACATGAAAATTCAATAAATGAAATTTTTGATACTTTATATGCTAAATTAGAGCCAAAATGGATGAAAGTTATTGGAGATTTTAAACCAAGAGGAAATGTGCATACAGTTATTGAAATTGATAGCTCAAAATTTTAGGATTTAGACCTTGGAAAGATTAGTTACTACTTCGCAAGCTGCCGAAATATTAGGCTTATCTTTACAAGGAATACATTATAGAATTAAAAAAGAGCAACTAAAATCTATTAAAAAAGATGGAAAGATTTTTGTTTATATTAACGATGATGTAAAAGTTGATAATACACAAACAAAAACGGAATCTAATTCTTCAGTTAAACAACCAAAAATTGACCCTTCACAAGCTATTATTGATGTTAAAAATGAACAAATTGAATTATTAAAAAGATCTATGAAATGGATGAAAAAACAGTATATTTCAGAGATTTTTAGATTAGAACGAAATCAAAAAAGAATTATTGAAGTATTTAATTCTGAAATAAAACTTTTACAAAGCGCATTTAATGAAATGCGTTCTATTTATAAACCACAGCTTGAATCAAATTTAAAATATAAATCAGAAAAAACTAATAATGACTTTATTGCAGTAAAAGATTTTTTCGTATTAATGAAGAGATATAATAAAACAGAACAAGAGATAAAAATGATGATATTTAATGGTATAAAAGCTAATGATAAAAGATTTATCTATAATAAAGTTGAAAAAAAGTTGTTGATTTTAAATTCTGATTTTTCAGATTTAATTTAAGAAGAGTAAAAGTACTCTTCTCCAGATACCCAAACACACCGCTAAGCAAGGTGCCTTGCTATGTTCCCATCCTGGGGCGTTGTCTCAAATAACGATTGTAAGGGTCTAAAGAAGAGCATTCAAAATATTTTAAATATTCTCAATGCTTCTCTTTTAAGTTGGGAATTATAACTAAAATATCTTTATATTTTGCTTTGAAAGAAAAACATGATTTATTTAATACTTTTTACTACTGCACTTATTTCTGCAACTCTATTTCCCCTTGGAAGTGAAGCCTTATTAATTTATGATATTACTCAAGGTTATAATATATATTTATTGCTTTTTTTTGCCACATTTGGAAATAGTTTAGGTTCAGTTGTTAACTATTTTTTAGGCTTAAAAGGCGAAGAGTATTTAATAAATAAAAAGTTATTGAATGAAAAACTAATTTTAAAATCAAAAGGATATTTTGATAGATATGGTGCTGTTTGTATTCTTTTTTCTTGGTTACCAATAATAGGTGATCCAATTACTTTTGTTGCAGGTGTTTTGAAATTTGATTTTAAAAAGTTTATAGTTTTAGTTGTACTTGCGAAATTTTCTAGGTATTTATTTATAGTTTGGATAGTTTAAAACAAAGACTCAAAAGTCTTTGTTTTATAAATTAAAAGTCAGATACGTTAGCGTGAGCTTCTCTTGCAGCCATTGTTATATCAGCTCTAAATTTTTGAGCTTTTACTTCTGGAAGCATTAAACCTTTTGCTTTATGTTCTCTAATTTTATATTCACCTTTTTCATGACCTGCTAAATAGTATGAACTAAAATCAGTAGTATAAGGCATATCCCATACAATTGCGCCAGCTGTTGGACACGCTTCAGCACATCTTGGAGCATCTGCATGATCAACACATTCAACACATGATTCAGGTTTTACATATAAAATTCCATCTTGTGGATTTTTATCATTTCCATCTGGTAATATTGCTGCAACTGGACACTCTGATGCACATGCTTCGCAACTTATACATTCTTCAGTAATTTTAACTGCCATTTTCTATCCTTTTTTATCAAAATATAAAATGTAGATGCAAATATTATTCCACTAAAAGATTAATTTGCAAATTTTTTAAATAAAATCTCTTTTGTTGGTTCTTCTGTAGAATTTTCATTATATTGTAACTCAACATCTTCTTCTTTATCAATATATTTTCTTGTAATTCTACATTTTTCTAAGTTATTCTCAGAAGGTGTAATATATTGTAAAGGAAGCATAATATTTTCTATAATTCCTCTAAGACCTCTTGCTCCAACATCTTTTTCAACTGCAATTTCTGCAATTCTTTCAAGGGCATCATCTGTAAATTCTAATTCAACACCATCAAGTTCAAATAATATTTCATATTGTTTGATAATTGCATTTTTAGGCTCTTTTAGAACTCTAATCAAGTCTTCTTTTGAAAGTTTATTAAGTTCAGCAATTACTGGAATTCTTCCAATAAATTCAGGAATTAAACCAAAAGAGATAAGTTCTTTTGCTTCAATAGCTTTTTTATTTTCTTCAGCATCTTCTTTTTTAAGGAATCCCATTTTTGGAGCTTTTTTATTCTTTTTAGCAGTGTCATCTTCCCTTAATCCAACAAAAGCACCACCACAAATAAACAAAACATGAGTTGTATCAAAAAGAATTGTTTCAGCAGATGAGTTTTTTCTACTTCCTTTTACCGGAACATAAACTTCAGCACCTTCAAGAATTTTTAAAAGTCCTTGTTGAACACCTTCTCCACTTACATCTCTTCCACTTGTTGAACTTTCGCTTTTATTTGCGATTTTATCAATCTCATCAATATAAACGATTCCTCTTTTTGCTTTTTCTAAATCATAATCTGCACTTGCTAATAATCTTGAAAGAATTGATTCAACATCTTCTCCAACATAACCAGCTTCAGTTAATGCAGTAGCATCAGCAACCGCAAATGGAACATCCATGATTCGTGCAAGGGATTTTGCAAGAAGTGTTTTACCGCTTCCTGTTGGCCCTATAAGCATAATGTTTGATTTTTCAATTTCAACATTTTTAACTACTGGTTTATCAATTCTTTTATAGTGATTATATAAAGCAACAGCTAAAACTTTTTTAGCTTCAACTTGACCAATTACATAATCATCTAAATGTTCTTTTATTTTAATAGGAACGCTAAGCCCTTTTTGGAACTCTTTTTTACTATCTTTGATAAGCTCTTTTTCAAGAACTTTTGAACACATTGTCACACATTCATCACAGATGTGTGAAACTTCACTTGAGAATATTTTTTTTACTTCTGTAATCTCTTTACCACAGAAATCGCAATTAAATTTTTCACTCATGACTTTTTATAAATTCATTAATGCTCATATCTAAATTAGTTAAATTATGAGTTTTAATAAATTTATCCTCTTTTTTTGTTAATTCGTCTTTACCAAGTACTGTTGTACCACCTTTTAAATCCACAGTTATTTCATTAGCAACCATTCTAAAAGTGTCTTTTGAGAAATCAACTCCCAAAAATAAGTATTCTTTGTTTTTTCTATGTTCTTTTAAAATTGGAGGCATTGCATAACCACCCATAGCTTCAGTTAACCAATCAACAAAATCAGCATCTGAGATAATAAAATTCATTTCAGGTTTTGTCGAACCCATTGGTTTAAATAAAATTGGTAAGTCTAAAGTTAGTAATTCTTTTTCAATTCTTGTATATGTTTTAGTAGCTACATCAAAAGAATAAATTAAAAATCTATCCCAATCGGCAGTTATTCTTGATACTCCTGTGATTAAAAAGTGTTCACAGTCGCTGTAAATTTTTTGTAAGCTATCATCCATATTTGTATCAATGATATATTTAGGTTTAATTGTTTGTAGCCATTTATAAATTGCAGGAAGTTCATACTCTTTTGAAGAGTAAATATGATTAGTCATTTGAATAATGAACTCTCTACCTTTTCTTTGTTCTAAACTCATTGCAGCTCTTGAGTACTCATACATGAGTCTAGGACTCATTGCTCTTCCATTATTAAGACTTAAAATCATTGAATCACTATCGTATGGAAGTTGAGCTCCGTCGCTATTTTTTGTATCTTTAAATACACCCATTCCTAGAAAGGGTATAAGTTCTCCATCTTGTATCTTTTTTATTATATCATCCATGACATCCAGCTCCTGTGTATGACTGATATACCTTGTTCAATTCTACTCTAATACGATCTAAATTCAGTGGAGTATCTAAGTCACTTGGCATATCAATATGATAGATGGCACCATCTTTACCGATTAAAAAAAGTGCTTTTGTCAATCTATTTTCTAAGCTACCACTTACAATTTTTGTTCCGTACATATTTGCGAACTCTTCATTCACATCAAATATAGGTATAATTTTCTTAAATTCATAAGGAAAATCTATTTTTTCATTAAAGATAACATATACGAATATATCGATCTTCGCACCATTTATAAACTCATCAAAAGCTATGATTTCTTCACTAAAATCATTGAAATTTGGAAAAGATAAAAATACCTGAATATTTCTATTTGGGCTTGCTTTTTTGATAGTTTTTTCTTCATTATTTATATCAATTAGATCAAAATCTTCTGCCATATAACCAATATCAATAAAATCATCTGTTAGGAACATTTCTTCATTTTTGTATGTTATTTTAGAGTTCATATTTTTTTATTTTATACCCCATTTGTCTAAGAGTTATCCCTAACTCTGATGCTGCATTTGATTGATTATTATCATTATTTTCAAGTGCCTCAATAATTGCTTCTTTCTCTAATTCTTCTAAAGTCAAACTTTTTTTAGAAATAGGTTTATACTCACTTTTTAATTTTTGGTCATTTAAAGCTGGCAGTAGTAGTAACATGTCATATTTAGTAATTCCATCTTCATTTCCCATTAATACAATTCTTTCAATTGTATTTTCTAACTCTCTTACATTGCCCGGCCACGGGTAACTACAGAGTGCATCCATTGCTTCTTCTGTAATGGTCACTCTTTTTTTGTGATTTTTTATTGAACGCTCTAAAAAGAAGTTAACTAGTTGTTTAATATCTTCACCTCGTTCTCTAAGTGGTGGTAAATCAATTGGAATTACGTTTAATCTATAGTATAAATCTTCTCTAAATTTTCCATCTTTAACCATTTGTTCAAGATTTCTATTTGTTGCAGCTACGAGTCTAACATTTACTTTTATAGTTTTGCTTCCACCAACTCGCTCAAACTCTCTCTCTTGTAAAACTCTAAGTAGTTTAACTTGTGCTGATGAGCTAATATCCCCTATTTCATCTAAAAATAGAGTTCCGCCATCAGCTAGTTCAAATCTTCCTTTTCTTGTCTCTCTTGCATCTGTAAAGGCACCTTTTTCATGACCAAAAAGTTCACTTTCAAGTAAAGTATCAGTAATTGCTGCACAGTTAAGTTTTATAAATGGTTCATCTTTTCTATTACTTCTTTTATGAATAGCAGCAGCCACAAGTTCTTTTCCTGTTCCTGTTTCTCCACGAACTAATACAGTTACATCAGATTGAGCAATTCGTTGGATTACTTTGAAAACTTGCTCCATTTTTGGACTATCACCAATGATATCTCCAAAATTGTGAACTTTTGAATCCCACTCCATTTTATAATAGAGTTTTAGTTCTTGAAGTCTCTCTTTTTCTTTTTGATATAACTGGTATGAATAAATTGTTTGTGCAAAAATTGAACTTACAATTGTTAAAATTCTAACAGTATCATCAAGTTGAATTTCAGCAGTTTTAGTAATAACAGCACCCAAAACACCAATTGCTTCATTATCTATTACTAAAGGTACTGCAACATAAGATTTTCCATTAAAATCTCTTTTTCCTGATTTATTAAGAAATAAAGAATTATTATGAATATTTTCAACAACAACAGGCTCTTTTGATTCGGCTACCATTCCAGTAACTCCCTCACCTACTTTATAAGAAGCGAGAGTTTTTTGGAATTTTGACAACTCAATAGATGCAAAAACATGTAGAACATCTTCTTCTAAAATATGAACTACACAATTTTCTAGATTCAATGAATTTTTTAATATTTTCATTGATTTTTCTAATGAAGTTTGTAGGTCATAATGATTAGAAATAACTGAAGATATTTCATAAAGAGTTGTTAGTTCTCTTATAGTTAAACATCCCATACAAGCAGATTTGTCAAACATTATTGCCCCCTGATTTTTTTAATTAATTTAATTATAACTATTTTATGAGTCACTATGAATGTTTGTTTATATAAAAAATATACAATAGATTAATCTATTTATTAATCTGCAATTTTTTTACATACTTCTTCTTTAGGAAGTTTTTTAATACCTGGTTGAATCCACCAAACTTCACCATTTGAAAGTGTTGCATTCCCACCCCAGTTTTCTTCAGTATCAAACTCTATTTCTTCAATTGTTTCTTCCATATCTTTTTTTGCAAAATAAAACGATACTACACCGTCAACTTCTCTTAACATAACTTTTGCCATTTCTTACTCCTTGTTTATAAATATATTTCTGAATTTTCTTAATAATTCATTCTCTTTAAATGAGATTCTAAAGAAACCTTTTTTTAACTCTTTTACTACAAAACTTCGACTGAAATCTTTTGACATAGAAGGATAGTCTTCCCTATAATGAGCGCCCCTACTCTCTTTTCTTTTTTGTGCACACAATATTATTGCTTCTGATATTTCTAGGGCATTTCTTAGTTCTAAAATTGCAGATAGCTCTACATTATTGTTTTTTTCTTTGTTTATACAGTGTAAGTTGTATGAAATTTGTCGCAAATATTTAGTGTAATCAAAGGCTTCTGTTAGGCTTTGTTCATTTTTTATAATACCAACTTTTTCAAATAGACATTTTCCTAAACTTATTCTAATTGCATTGAAATTTACACTTGTATCACCTTGAAAAATAAAATCTATCATTTCAATATCTTTTACAACGGTATTGTAATTTATAGGAGAAAATTCATTCTCTTTATAGTATTCTTTTGCATTTTCCCCTGCTAAATTTCCAAATACACAACCCTCAAGAAGTGAATTTCCTCCGAGTCTATTTGCTCCATGAACTCCATTTGAAGCCATTTCTCCACAAATATATAAACCTTTTATATCGCAAGTTGTCATATTTACATCAACTCCACCCATTGTATAATGAGCAACAGGTTTTATTTCTAATAACTCTTCACTAATATCTACGCCACTTTGCATAAGTGCTGCATTGTGAAGTGATGGAAGTTTTTGTTTGATTTTTTCAATTCCAAGATGTCTTAAATCAATGTAAACTTTTTTCCCATCTAATTGCTCTTTTAAGATAGCCCTTGCTACTTCATCTCTAGTTCCTAGTTCATTTACAAATCTTAAACCTTCACTATTTACTAAGTAACCACCTTCACCTCGTGCTGCTTCTGTTACTAAATAGTTTGTTTTTACAAAACCTGTTGGATGAAATTGAACAAACTCCATATCTTTTAAATAAAGTCCAGCCCTGAGTGCAACTGCTAATAAATCACCTGTATAATCAGGTGCATTTGTTGAGTAACCTCTATAAATACCAGCATATCCTCCACCTGCAAGAACTACAGATTTTGATGCATATATTGTTACTTGAGAGTTTTCTTTATTTAATGCAATTACTCCACTTACTCTATCTTGATAAATTGCAAGATTTAAAATAAAAGTATTTGGTAAAAAAGTTATACCTTTACTTTTTGCTTTTTTAATAAGTGCCATGGTAATTGCACTTCCAGTTTTATCTCCAACATAACAGGTTCTATTTGAACTCCCACCACCAAATGGTCGTTGTAAGATTTTATTGTTTTCATCCCTATCAAACTCAACACCATAATCAACTAATTTATCAATAATTGATGAAGCTTGTTTACACATATATGTAATAGCTTTTTTATTTCCAATACCTTTTGCAGAATTAAAAGTATCGTTAATATGTTGGTTTATCTCTTTTGAATTATTTGTGTCAAGAACAGCGTTTATTCCGCCACTTGCCATTGAAGAGTTTGATTTAAATAGATTTCCTTTTGTAATAAGAGCAACTCTATTTTGTTCGTCTTTAGCTTCAATTGCTGCCATTAAACCAGCAATTCCACCTCCAACTACTATTACATCATAAATCATTTTATACTCTATACATTAAATCGTATTTTGCTCTTGAAGTTGCAGCTACTTTTGTGATTTCTAGATTCTTTTTGATATGTACTGGAACTTTAGATGCAAACAATGAGCTAATAAGTCCAGGAGTTGATCTCACAAATTGAAGTGCTAGTTGAATGTCATTTTCTAAAACCATTTTTGAATCAAGTAAATAACCAGTTTCTGGTTTAAAAGATTTTTTAAATAGGTTCATTTGAAGAAGTGATGAACTTGAAATCACTCCAATCTTTAATCTATGAGCTGCTTGTAATAAAGTACACTCTTCACCTTTTACTTTTTGTGTTGGCATTGTGTAAATCGAAGTTTTCCCCATATTAAATGGTGTTTGGATGTATTTAAAATTGTGATTTTCACCACCCACTTTAACTGCAATATCCACTAAATCTTCTAAATTAATATGTTCATTTGTACTTTCATCTATAAATCCATTCCAAACAGCAACACCATAATATTTTATCATTCCCATTTCAACCATTTTTTCAAATCTTCTAAAAATTGTCTCTATTTTTTTTAGAAATTTTTTATATCCTAGTTTTGAAACTTGAATTTCTGGATTATGTAAAAAATAAATATCTATTGTTTTTACACCTAAATTTTCAAGGGATTTTTTACATGACCACTCTAAATAATCAGGTGTCATACAGTGTTGGTCTAGTTCTATATCATCTTTTGTTGCCAATGAATTTTTAATTATATTCTCATCAATCCAAGTATATGGATTTTCAGGAAAAGGATACTCTAATTGGATAAATCCACCTTTTGAGCATATAATTAATTCTTCTCTTTTTGTAATACCCTCGCTAAACAACTCTTCAAGAGCAATTCCTATCTCTTTTTCACTTTGCCCATATCTGTAATTACTTGCTGTATCTATTAGATTTATTCCGTTTTTTACTGCTTCTTTTACGCCTTCAATATAATGGAAAAGATAATTTTCTTCTTTGTAAGGTTCTTTATTAAAAGTCCCAAGTCCCAATTTAGAAAATATTAAATCGTTGTGTTTGATATAAAAATCTTTATAATGTGAGAATTTTTTTGCAAAATTGTAAGTGTCATCAAATGTTGCTATCATGATTTTTTCTTCTTTTTCTAATATTTCATAATAATAAGGGAATAAATAAATTTACTCCCTCATCAATATTTAAAGGTGTACTTAGTTATATGCAAGAAGTGTACCGTAAGTTTTGCTGTTAGATGATTTTTAATCTACTACTAATATTCGCCATTCCGCAGTTATAAACTGAACTTGTAACCACTCCATCGATTTTATAAGAAGCGTATTTTTCTATATTTGTTAGGTTTATTCCACCTGCTACTAGGATTTTTACTAAAGGAAAGTTTTCATTTTTGTAAGTGATGATTTTTTCTAACTCTTCAAAATCTATTTTATCAAGTTGAATTACATCAACTCCTATTTTCATTAGATTTATACTATCTTCTAAACTCTCACACTCTACATTTAATTTTTTTTCTGGGATTTTTGTTTTTATTCTTTTTAAATCTTCGTAAAACTCTTCGTTGTTTTTATACAAAATTCTATGTCCCTCAAAAAATAGAACAGTTTCCGAAAGGTTTAATCTATGTGGCATTGCTCCACCACAAAATGCTGCTTTTATACAAAATCTTTTTGAAAAAGGGAAAGTTTTTCTGGTTGTTAAAAGTTCACAAGAGGGATTGATTTTTTCTATTTTTTCTTTCATTTCATGGGCATAAGTGCTTATTTTACAACTATATTCTAAAAGTATTTGGGTCAATCTCCAAGCTTTGTGAATATCTTCATAAAGACCTGAAAATCTCAAAATGATGCCATCTTTTTCTAGTTTGTTTTTACTTTTTACAAAAAAATCAACTTTACAATTTAGAAGTTCTGCTATTTTTGCTGCTTCTTCACTACAAGATACGATAATATCTTCCCTTGTGTAAACTTCAATTTGAGCTATTACATTGTTACAATTTTGTAAATTTGTAGTTAAATCAAAATAAGGTATATCATCTTGGATATATTTTTCTAGTTCACTAATAGATAAATTAAACATTTTATAAACCTTGAATTGTTGGACTAAATGCTTTTGTACTGATACTTACTTTTTGCCCTATTTTTAGACTTTTTACTTCTTCCCTGCTTACTACAACTTCAACTAATTGTTGTCCGATTGATACAATTGCCACATGAATTACATCAACTTTTATTATGTCTAAAAGTTCTCCTTCAAAGGAAAACTTTTGACTACCTTTTGTTTTCAACAAAATATCTTTTGGTGTACCATCGTTTATAATTTCCCCAAAATTTAGAATAACAACGCGATTTGCTAGACGATAAATTTCACTTGGGTCATGGCTTACCATAATAGTTGTTGTATGAAATTCTTTGTGTAACGTAAGAATTTCATTTTGAAGTTTAGTTCTCATATTTGAGTCAAGTGCTGATAAAGGTTCATCCATAAGTAGGATTTTTGGTCTATTCATCAGTGCTCTACATAAACTTACTCTTTGTTTTTGACCGCCACTTAATGTTTGTGGAAATCTGTTCTTTAGTTCTTCTAATTCTGTCATTTTTAGCAAATAGTTTGCTAATTCTTTATCTTTATTTACATACAAAAGGTTATCTAAAACTGAAAAATTTGGAAATAATGCATAATCTTGAAATACAAAACCTATTTCTCTTTTTTGGATAGGTAAACAAAATTTATCATTTAACCAGAGATTATTGTGAATATTTATAGTTCCGCTTGCAGTTTCAAGACCTGCTAGAATTCGTAAAAGTGTAGTTTTTCCACTTCCACTAAGTCCTGCTAAAGCTAAAAATTCACCCTCTTTTATTTCAAGATTTACATTTAAATCCATCTCTCCATTTGCACCATGAAGTTTTTTATTTATGTCAATTTTTATCATTTACTTTTTTCCTAACAACATATTTTTTTGTTTTCCAT
The DNA here is from genome assembly GCA_038248665.1 of Campylobacterales bacterium. Lineage (GTDB taxonomy): Bacteria > Campylobacterota > Campylobacteria > Campylobacterales > Arcobacteraceae > Aliarcobacter. The sequence goes on from JBBRXF010000001.1 coordinate 63,982, forward strand.
TGAACATATAAACACCCAAAAGTGTAAGAAAACTGAGTGTTATCATAATTCCACTATAAATATGTGCATTAGTATAATCCATAACTTCAACAAACTCATAAATTGCTACAGATGCAACTTTTGTTTCTGCGGGAATACTTCCTCCAACCATTAGAACAACACCGAATTCACCAACAGTATGAGCAAAAGTTACAATAATTGCTGTTAATAATACAGGTTTAATATTTGGTATTGCAATTCTAAAAAGAGTTTCAAATCTACTTTTACCACTTATGTAGCTAGCTTCAAGCATATTTTTATTTATACTTTCCAATCCTCCTTGCAAAGGTTGAACCATAAATGGTAAAGAGTAGAAACAACTTGCAATTACTAATCCAGTAAAGTTAAATACTAATTTTATGCCAAAATATTCTTGAAAAAAAGCCCCAATTGGTGAATTAAATGATAATGACCAAAGTATATAAAACCCTAAAACAGATGGTGGTAAAACAATAGGTAAAGCCGTAAATGCCTCTAATATAGGTTTGAACTTTGATTTAGTTTGAGATAAATACCAAGCTATTGGTAAACTTATAAAAAATAAAATAAAAGTTGTAATTCCTGCTAGTTTGAAAGATAATAAAAAAGGTTCAAACTCTATATCTTTTAAAATTTCAATCATTTAATACTTCTCCAATAGATAAATTACTCGCTTTAATCAAAATTGTCACACTCTCCCCAATTTGTAGATTCATCCTTTTTGATGAATCTACTGTTATGATACTTTCAAGGATTGTGTCATTTATTTTTAAAATAACACTAGTTAATAATTGTCCATTTTCTAAACTTTGGATTGTTGCAACAATTTGGTTTGATAAACTTATCTCACCTGTAAGATTTTTAGCAATTGAGATGTTTGAAGGTTTTATAGATAATCTTACTTTTTTACCTACTTGTACATCATCATCTAAATCCAAACTCATCATTTTTAAAGTTAATCCTGAGAAATCAAACTCTACAATATTTAAATTATCAATAGAATTTATTTTTTTTATTGTTGCAACTAATTGACTCATTTTGTTATATATCCATAATTTTCAAATATTTTTTTAGCTCTTGAACTTAAAATAAAATCATAGAATGCTTTTATTTCTTCATTTTTCATATTATCACCAATTAAACCCACAAGATTGTTTGAATGATCAATAATTATAATTCCTTGATCAATTGGAGTATATAATTTGGGATCAACACTTACCCAATTAATATTTTCTTTATATTGAGACATTTTTTCATCATACATAGATGATTTTGCTATAAATCCTATATCAGCGGCTGTTGTTGCATAAGTAACTACTTGTGAAATTGATTCTGCATATACAAATTTATCTTTTGTAACTTCTTCTAATCCTGCATTTTTAATAGCTTCTATAGCAGCAGTTCCATAAGGTGCAGTTTTAGGATTTGCAACAGCAATTTTTGATATAGATGAATCTTTAATTACATTGATTCCTTTAGAAAAATCAAGTTTTTTTGAACTCAACATTGCAATGCTACCTTGTGCATAAATAACTGGTACAGATTTAGCTAATTTTTTATCATATAATGCTTGAGGAAATTTCATATCAGCAGACATAAAAATATCAAATGGTGCACCATTTTCAATTTGAGTTGAAAATTTCCCACTACTTCCAAGTGTTATTTGAATTTTTGTATCAGGATTTGTTTTATTAAACTCTTTTACTAATTCATTTATTGCATAACTTACATTTGCAGCAACTGCAATATTTACTTGGCCTGCAAACATTGTTGAACTTAAAACCATTAAACCTAAAATTATCTTTTTACCTGCAAGCAGGATTCCACTTTGTTTCATCATTTTTTATTCCTTATTTCCCAATTATCACATCTGAGGCTTTTATAATAGCACTCACCTTTGTCCCAATACCGATTTTTAACCTTTCAAATGAACTAGTTGTTATTACTGAAGCAATTTTGTCACTATTTCCAATATCAATTATTAATTCAGTATTAATTTCATCTTTATTCACAGAATCTACAGTTCCTTGAAATTTATTTCTAGCACTTATATTTAATGTAATATCTGTTGTTATTAACACAGTACTTGATTTAAAAATAGCTACAACTTCATCACCTATTTTTAAATTCAGATTATTAGCTGCTGTGTTTGTTATTACTGAAACAAGTGTATAACCACTTTTAAGTTTAATAAATATTTCCGCACTTATTTTTCCATGTTCAATTAATTCAATAGTTCCGCTTATCTGATTTCTTGCACTTATTTGCATTGATAATCTCCTTATAGTTTTTAGAGTTCCAGTATTTATATCTGTTATTTGAGTTAAATTCTTAAGAAATTTTTTCTGTTCATTTCTTAAAATTTCAAAGGTTTCTATAAGATTTTCTCCATAAGGGGTAAGTGTCGTTCCTCCGCCTCCAACACCACCAGTTTCTCTTTGAACTATTGGAGTTGTTGACAGATTATTCATCGATTCTATAGCTTCCCAAGCAGCCTTATAACTCATAGGAACTTCTTTAGCTGCTTTACTAATAGAACCTGTTTTTTTAACTGCAATTAATAACTCAATCCTTTTTTCTAATAAAAATGGTTGGTTAAAAATCTCTAAAGTCAAATTTGATAAAATCTCCACATAAATCCTTTTTGTTATATCTTATAGTATATAACGATAAATAAAAAAATATTACCATTATGTAACTTAATACATAACGGTAATTTAAAAAAAAACTAGAAGAAAATCTTCTAGTTTTTTGACTATCTTACTGAATCGAAGAAGTAGTCTGTTTTTGCAATATCTTTAGTTTCTTCATCTAATTGATCTAAGATTGCATTTGTGATCCAAGTTAATAGATTTAATCCACCTTCATAACCACTAATAGAGTATCTATGTAAGTGATGTCTATCAAAAATTGGGAATCCAATTCTGATTAAAGGTATTTTTGTATCTCTATATAACTCTTTTCCGTAAACATTTCCAATCATGAAATCAACAGGTTCTGTGAATAATAAACTTCTTAAATGCCATAAATCTTTTCCACCCCAAATATTACATTCAGCAGCTCTAGAAGATTTAGCTAAGATAGCTTTCATATCATCTTCCCAACCTTTTCTTGGTGCATTATTACACACAATGTGAGTTGGAATTGAACCCATTTCAACTAAGAATGAAACCATTCCTAATAAGAAGTCAGGATCTCCCCAGATTGCAATTTTTTTACCATGCATATATGGATAAGAATCTTGCATTGCATCAACAAATCTTGCTCTTTGTTGTTTTAATTCTTCAGGAACTTCTTTTCCAGTTAATTCTGCTAATTTCATAACAAAACCATCTGTACCACTTAATCCGATTGGATTACAAGTAGCATAAGTTTGTTTCCATTTGTTTTTAATAGTTTTAGCTGTTAAAACTGTAGAATATTTTTGTAAACTTACAGTTGCTTTTGCATTGATAGCAGCTTTACCATCAGAAATTTTTGTTCCACCAGCATATAATTTATATTCACCAGCTCCTGTGTCCCATTGCTCTTCATGGTCACCAATCATGATGATTTTATCACCAAACATTTTTGCAATTTTTTTAATTTCTTTTAATGATCCTAAATAAGGTTCAAATCCAGGAATTATGTTAATTCTTTCTTCATCAACTTCTCTTACAACATCTTCAGATAATTGCTCTAAAGTTGATTTCATCATATTATCATAACCAGTAATATGAGATCCAACGAATGAAGGAGTATGAGCATGAGTAATAAGAGTATTATCTAACTCACCTTCAGCATCAGCTCTAGCACCAATGATAAATGCATTTAAGTCATCTCCGATAACTTCTGCCATACAAGTTGTACTTACAGAAATCATTTCAGGTTTGTAAAGTGCATTACAGTTTCTGATACCATCTTTCATATTTGATAATCCACCAAATACCGCTGCTGATTCTGACATTGAATCAGAAACACAAGGAGTTGGTTCTTTAAAGTGTCTTGTAAAGTATGATCTAAAGTATGCAACACAACCATGTGAACCATGTACATATGGCATTGTGTTTTCAAAACCTAAACCAACCATAATAGCACCCAGTGGTTGACAAGCTTTTGCAGGGTTAACTGTAATAGCTTCTCTTGCTAGATTTTTTTCTCTATAATCCCAAGATTTTGTCCACTCAGCAATTTCTGCAACTTTTTCAGGTGCAACAGCACCTGCAGCACTTTCGAATTCTTTTTTATTTTTTAAAACTTCTTGGTATTCAGGCTTTAAAAAAAGTTTTTGTCCGTTTACTATATTATCTAAATCTTGCATAGCCTTCTCCTTACGCTTCTTTTTCCCATGGAGCTTTTGTGTGGTTCCATACTGGTGAGTTAATCGCTAAATCCATATCTTTTGCGAAAATTGCAAAAGCGTCATAACCATGATAAGGTCCTGAATAATCCCAAGAGTGCATTTGTCTAAATGGTAATCCCATTTTTTGGAATACATATTTCTCTTTTACACCAGCTGCAACTAAGTCTGGTCTTAATTTTTTAACGAATGCTTCTAATTCATACTCATTTGCATCATCGTAAATAAGTGTTGATCTTTCGATTTCGTCTTTAGTTCTTTTATAATCATCTCCGTGTCCGAATTCATATCCAGTTCCGATTACTTCCATTCCTAAATCTTCATAAGCTCCAATAACGTGTCTTGGTCTTAATCCACCAACATAAAGCATAACTTTTTTACCCTCTAACATTGGTCTGTATTTTGCAATTACAGCATCAGTCATTGCAGTATATTTAGCAATAACAGCTTCAGTTTTTGCTTGAATTGTTTCATCAAAGAATGAAGCAATTTTTCTTAAAGACTCAGTTGTTTTTGTAGGTCCAAAGAAGTTATATTCCATCCAAGGTACATTGAACTCTTGTTCCATGTGTCTAGCAATATAGTTCATTGATCTATAGCAATGTAATAAGTTTAATTTTGATTGAGGAGCAATAGCTAACTCTTTATAAGAAGCATCCCCAGACCATTGAGCAATAACTCTTAAACCCATTTCTTCTAAAATTAATCTTGTTGACCAAGCATCTCCACCGATGTTGTAATCCCCAATGATTGATACGTCATAAGGAGTTGATTCGAAATCTTTTCTATAAGAAGTATCTGGCATGATATAATCTCTAATCATATCGTTTGCAATGTGGTGACCAAGTGATTGAGAAACCCCTCTAAAACCTTCACATGAAACAGCAATTGTTTGATGTCCAGTCTCTTTTTTATGCATTTTAGCAACAGCATGAATATCGTCCCCAATTAATCCAATTGGACACTCTGATTGAACTGAAATTCCATTATTTAATGGGAATAATTCATCAATTTCTTGAAGTGCTTTTTTAAGTTTTTTATCTCCACCAAATACGATGTCTTTCTCATTGAAATCTGTAGAAAAGTTCATAGTAACGAAAGTGTCAACACCTGTTGTTCCTATATAATAATTTCTTCTTCCACCTCTTGAATATTGTCCACATCCAATTGGTCCATGAGAGATATGAATCATATCTTTAATTGGTCCCCAAACAACCCCTTTTGAACCTGCGTATGCACAACCTCTTTGAGACATTACACCTGGTACTGTTTGTTTGTTACTTCTTGTTGTATCACAAGAACCTTTGCTTGTTTCAGGTGAATCTACACCTAAATGCTTAGCTCTACTTTTTTTTACTTTTTCTGGATATGCTTCTAATACTTCAGCAATCGCTTCTTTTTGAAGACTTTCTAATGTTTCTGGTCCCATAATTTCTCCTTTAAAGAAAAAGTAGCTTACGCTACTTTAACTCTGTATAGATTCATGTCATCTAATTTTCTACAAACTGCTTTAGTTGCATCACCATCAACGCTTTTTGAAATTTCAGAAATTTGGTATTTATTTGTGTAATAAATCATTTTAAAACCATCAATTTCTTTACATTCAGTATTTGTGTAGTAATCTACAAGTGCAGTGTGTAAAAAAGAACCTTCAGCAACAGCTATAGTTTCTAATTTAGCACCTTCTCTTGTTTCACTTGTTAAAGTTACTGTTTTCCCTGCAGCATCAATACCTTCATTTACTTTTTCAATAACTTTCTCAAAACTTACATCATTTCCTTCACTCGCTGGGAAGTGGTATCCACATACAAACATAATTTTCTCCTTACTACTATTTTTATTTTAATTTTTTGTTTTTTAAATCTTAATTATTAAGCTTCTTCTGCTTTTTTACCAACGTTTTCTAAATCAGCTTCTTCTTCTAATCCGAATTCCATTAATAGGTTTTCTAAATCATCCATTTCTAATGGAGTAGGAATAACTTTTAAGTCATTAGCAATGATTTTTCTTGCTAATTCTTTATATTCCATAGCTTGGTCATGACTTGGTGAGAATTCAACAACTGTCATTCTTCTTAACTCAGCTCTTTGAACGTGGTTAGATCTTGGAACGAAGTGAATTAATTGAGTACCAATTTGTTTTGCTAAGTGTTTTGATAAATCGTATTCTTTATCTGTCATTCTAGCGTTACAAATTAAACCTGCAAGTCTAACTCCACCAGTATTTGCATATTTTAAAATACCTTTTGAAATGTTATTAGCAGCATACATAGCCATCATTTCACCAGACATTACGATATAAATTTCTTGAGCTTTACCTTCTCTAATAGGCATAGCAAATCCACCACAAACAACATCTCCAAGAACGTCATATGAAACGAAGTCTAATTCTTCATCATAAGCACCTTCTTCTTCTAAGAAGTTAATAGCTGTAATAACTCCTCTACCTGCACAACCAACACCTGGCTCTGGACCACCTGATTCAGTACAATTGATATAACCTTCAGTTATTTCATTGTTATCGTAGTGGAATTCACCTGCACCTGGTTTACATACATCTTCTAATTCTAAATCTTCAACTGTTCCAGCTTCAGAAGCTAATTGCATAATTGTAGATTGAGCTTTTTCATGTAAAATTAATCTTGTTGAATCCGCTTTAGGGTCACAACCAACGATTAATATTTTTTGACCATAGTAGTGGCACATTGCCGCTAAAGTATTTTGAGATGTAGTTGATTTACCAATCCCACCTTTTCCGTAAAACGCGATTTGTCTTAATGCTGACATTTTAACTCCTTTGATATATATGTTTACGAAATACATAATTGCACTTTGCGTTCCACAGAAAAGATTTTTTAGAAATTTTTTTTTAATTTTCCAAAAATCCCTTAAATTCGATATTTGTAAGGATAAAATTTTTTTATTTTTATTTTTAGGATACTTTTTATCCTATTTCAAGAAGACAAATTTTGTAATTCTTTTTGTAAAATTCGAGTTAATTAAATGCAAAAAATGTAAATTATTTAAAATTTAAGATAGTATTTGATGATAAATATCTTTACAATTATGTTGTTTACATATTTATTTACATTATTAAGTATAAGGATTACACATTTAATGAGTATAGATTCGTTATTAACACATTTTATTTTAACTATTATGTTTAGTTTTTTAATAGGTTTAGAGTTAAGAGCTTATAAATTAATGTTTCACCCAGATGATAGAGAATTCTTTGGAACAACTAGAACTTACACTTTTGTAGGTGTATTAGGATTCATTTTATATAAAATAGAACCAATAAATTTTACTGTTTATATAGCTGGATTTACGGGTATTTCTTTACTATTTGTGCTGTTTTATAATAAACTTTTAACGGAGAAAAATCATAGTATTGTTTTATATTTGGTTTTATTAGTTGTTTATAGTTTTGGTCCTCTATCTGATCTTTTCCCCTTATGGTTTTCATCTTTCATTTTTGTTGTAACAATTTTCTTATTAAATGCGAAGAAAAAGATAATTAATTTTGATATGAGTATTAATATTTATGAATTTGAAACATTAGGTAAAATGATTTTACTTTCAGCTGTAGTGCTTCCTTTACTTCCTGCGGATAAAATTATTCCTTATTTAGGAATTTCATTATATAAAATTTGGCTAACAGTTGTTGTTATTTCTGCAATTTCTTATGCTGGATATATTGTACAAAAATATTTATTTCCATCAAAAGGAATTTTTTTAACAGGATTAATTGGGGGAACTTATTCTTCAACAGCAACTACAGTTGTTTTATCAAAGAAAGCTAATACTTTAGAAAAGAACCATATTATCACGGCTTCAATTATTGCAGCAACTACAATGATGTATATAAGAATACTTGCAATTTCTGCTATTTTCAATATTGAAGTTGCTAAAACAATTTTGTTACCATTTTTGTTTTTCATTATTTTAACAACAATAATCACATATGTTTATTACATAAAAGCATCTAAAACTATTAGTAACTTTGAAATAAAAGATTCTAATCCTTTGGAATTAGGTACGGCCTTTATTTTTGCATTTTTGTTTGTTATTACAATGTTGGTTACAAATTATGTAATTAATAATTATGGTTCAAGTGGATTACAATTTTTATCGGTAATTGTTGGTTTTACTGATATTGATCCATTTATTTTGTCTTTATTAACAGGTAAATATACAATCGAAGCTTCTCAAATAGCATCGGCGATAATTATAGCTTCTGGAAGTAATAATATTTTAAAATCAGTTTATGCTTTATGGTTTGGGAAAGAGAAAACTTTTTCTAGTTTTATATGGTTAATGATTTTAGGTATTTTTACAATTTTAGTAGGGTTCTTTCTTTAGATTCTCCTACTAAAATGTAATGGTGACTCTTACGCCTTTGTATTTTTTCTTCTCAAATGTAGTTTGACAATTATCAAAAGATAATAGGTATTTATGCATTTCTACAATTGTTTTATACACATTTGTTAATCCTAATCCAGTACCTTGGCTTTGATGTTTTGTAGTAAAATAGGGTTCAAATATTTTAGAAAGTATTTTTTCATCAATTCCTCCTGCATTATCTTCTATTTTTAAATTAAGATGATTATTTATACTTTCTGTTTTTATAAAAATAACTCTATTCTCAACAGCATTTTCATCAAATGCCTCAATTGAATTGTTTAGAATATTTTTAATTGCTTCGGAAAATTTGAATTTATCTATATAGATTTTCTTATCAATTTTGTAGTCAGGTATAACTTTTATATTATTCTTAATAAAACTTTTTTTCATATCATGCAAAATTTCACTCATTAATTGACAAATACTATAAGATTTTTCATGATTTTCGAAAGCCATATCATCAAAATTATTAATTATATTTGACAAATAATTTGTAATTTCAACAATTTTGTTCATATCTTCATCTAAATTTGATTCATCATATAAGTTTAGTTCTTTTTGTAGTTTAATTCCACTTGCAATAATTGAAATTGTATTTAATGGTTGTTTCCATTGATGAGAAATATTTTGTACTAATTGATTTAATGATTCAAATTTTTTTTCTAACTCAAGTAGTTTTAAAAGTGTAAAATTTTTAACAATTAACAAAATTTGTTTTTGATTTGGCATTAGATTTATTGTCATATATATAATCATTGATTTTCCATATTTAGTTACAAAAGTAATTTCAACATTCTCGATATAACCATTCTTTTTTACTTCATTAATTGCATCTTTGATTTTGTCTTGGTAGTTTTCAGGAAAGAGTTTAAAGGCTGAAAGATTGTTTAATTCTTGATTAGTATATTCACTTAAACTTTTGAATGATTCATTAAATTTTATAAAATTACCATCTAAATCAATTGTTGCAATACCATCTTTTGAAGTATGAAATATAGTTTCAAATTCTATTTCTAATTCTTTTGCATTTTCTAAATTATGAATGGTTATATATAATAAAGGAGAATCTGTGATTAACTCAATTTTCTTACTTTTAATTAAAACATCAATGGATTTTCCATCTTTTGTTTTATGTTTAGTGACAAATTTATCCCAACCTTTTTCTAAAATATTTTTTTGTTTATTCTTGATTTTTTCATCAGAAATAAATTCTAAAGTTAAATCTTTAGGAGTTAAATTTTTGAATTCTTCTTCTGTGTAGTTGTAAAGTTCTAATGATTTTTTATTAAATAGGATAAATTTTTGTGTTTTTACATTTAAAATTAGAATAGCATCAAGAGATTCATTAAATAAAGTTGATAGTAGAGTAATTTGTTGATTATCCATAAAAACTCCTTTTCATTTGACTAATTATATATGAATTTAGTAAATAAAAAGAAATTAGACAAGATTTAAAGCTCTTTTATTATAGGTTTTCAACCTTATATAATTTTTTTCTCAACCTAAAGGTTTCGTTTGAAACTCTTTTTTTATAAATTTTCTACCTTGTAGAGTTTCTTTCTCTCTTTTGAAGATGGAATATCTAATATTTTTCTATATTTAGTTATGGTTCTTCTCACCATTTTTAGATTAAATTTAGTTTCTATGAATTCTAGAATACTTTCATCCGTTAAAGGTTCCTCTTTATTTTCATAATCAACTAAACTTTTTATATAACTTTTTATTTGCGATGAAGATAAATCTTTATCAACAGCGTTTGAGAAGAAGAATTTAAGTGGGAAAATTCCTAAATTACACTCTATATATTTATTTGAAACAGCTCTACTTATTGTTGATTCTGCAAATCCTAATTCAGCAGCAATTTCTTGCATAGAAAAAGGTCGTAACTCTCCACCAACAAAAAAAGATATTTGTTTTTCAACAATTATTAAAACAATTTTGTAAAGTGTAGATTTTCGTAAGTTTAGTAAATTTACTAAATCTTTTGCTTCTTTTAATTTTTCTTTTATATTCTCATTTTTTGTGATAAACGGATTTTTTACTTTAATATCAGGATAATATGCATTATTTATTTTTATCTCTATATCTTCATTAATTTCAACAAAAAAATCTGGTACAACTTGTACGTTATCATTTATATAATCAATTGCAGGTGGATTATTAAAATACTTGATAATGTCTTTTGCATCATTAAATCTATGATGTGATGCGTATTTATCAACGTGGGCAATATCTTTTATGATTTTTTTAGTGAAATTATATAATTCATCATCAATCTTTCTATCAAATGAATCCAACTGAAATAGAAATGATTCTTGAAGATCTAATGCACCAACTCCACTTGGTTCTAATCTTGCGAATCTTTGTCTAATTGATTCAACATACTCTTTATATACATTACAAGTTATTGCGATTTTTTCTATATCACCATCAAAATATCCATTCTCATTTATATCACACAAAATTTCAAGTGCAACTTTTTTAGAGTTTGGTGTTGGGAAAAGTGATTCGTCTTCTATTTGTTCACTGAGTTTATCATTCAATGAGTCTGAATAAAAAGCTAATGATTCTACAAATTCTCCACTTGTACCATTTGAAGTAAAATTACTATAAAAATCTTTCGACTTTGTAACTTCTAAAAAAGGGTTTTCATAAGATAAATTTGTTAGGTACGATTCTAAATCTTGGATTGATGTCTGTAGCATTGGAAGCCACAACTTTAGTGATAGGTTTAAGTTCTGCTTTTGAGCAGTTGATATTGAAAGTGAATTTGCCATGAAATTATTATGCCCAAATTCTAAATGAATTTGGGCAAGATTCCAGTATACTTTTTAATACTTTATTCTAATTACACCATTTGGTTTAACTATTTTCATTTGACAAGATAATCTTGATTTCTCAGTATTTGTTCCAGCTCCAGCTTCAGCAATTACTTTTTTCTCTTTTTCATTAATTTCTGAAATGAATTCCATACCTTGTTCAATTGAAACTAGACAAGTTCCACACTCACCATCTCTACAACCAAATGGTAATGCTGAACCTGATGCTTCAACAACGTCTTGAATTGTGCTTCCTGGTTTTACGTTAATTGCTAAAAAGTCATTTACGATTTCTACTCTTGTTGTCATTTTCTTTCCCTTATTTTAAATTGAATGGTTTAACTAAAATATCACCTTTGATTAACATCATAGGTGCAATTCTAACTTTTGGACTAATTGTAAATTGTTGACATTGCTCAGCTTCACTTGCAGTAATTGCTCCAAGTTTAACTAAAATATCTAACTCTTCATCTTCCATATAACTTGTTGGTTCTTCATCACTTAAGTTTTCAACATAAATTAAAGACTTAGAATAATCACCATTAGTTGCTGCTGGAATTGGTACATTCTTCTCTTTGGCTAACCTAACAATAGGCTCTCCAGTTTTTGCATCATATACCCCATCAGTTACCGCGTCAAAATGCATAAAAATCACTTTTGCCATATTTTCCTCCTTACTACTATTTATAGACTTGTTTACTAAAATAAGTTCATCAAGCCAAGTAAAAAAGTTCTCTAAACTCTTTTACTTGGCTTGAATGAAGATTATTTTGAGTAATGCTTCTCTCTATGTTGTCTCATAAATTCAAGCTCTTCTTTTACTTCATCTCTATAATCTTCCATTGCTAATAGTTCGTGTTCCCGGCAACCAACTACTTCAATAAGAGCATTTAAATCCAAGAAATGAACTTCATAAACTCTGATTACTTGTAAAAATTCACCTATAGATTTTATATATCCAATAGCACCTTCTTGAACCATAACAGTTCCAATTGGAGCGTGAGGATATGTTCCATCATTTTTTATATCTTCAAGAAGTTTTACTTTTTGACCTATACCAAACTTTGGTTCATCTTCATCTCTACCAGATCTTGAGGCAGTTATACTATCATGCAAAATTGTATCTGCATCAACTATATCTTTATGATTAACACCCACAGCTTCCTCCTTGAGTAGATCCTGTTGTACTAGTTCCACAAGATGAACAACCATCAAGTTTTCCAGTTTCATACATATTCCAAACATCCGCAGCACTTGGAGAGTGACCAGTTTTATAGTCACCATAAACTCTAAGTAGTGAGAATTTTAGGAACTCTAAAAGTTTATTTTCATCTGCAATAGAATCTATCCCTTTTTTTATCAAAGTTCCGTACTCTTTCATCATATGAAATCTTTTTATATTTATCAGTTTTTGGTCAAATTCAAGACCAAAGAAATTAAAGAAATCTTCAGTATCTCTTAGTTTATAAAAATCTTCAACACTTTGCATTTTATATCCTTTATTACAAGTCTAATTCGTCTTTTAAAGTTTCGATCCAGTTTTTGATTCTCTCTTTAGTTTTAGCTTTTTCATTATGGTTATCTATTGCTAAACCACAAAGTTTGTCGTCCATTTGAGCTAAAGAGAATTCAAATTTATATCCATCAACTGGAACAAATCCAACAACTGTTGCACCTGCCTTTGTAAATGTTTTATAAAGTTTTCCTAATGCAGAACAGAAGTGTTCTCCATGTTTAACACAATCACCTGCTCCAAAAAAAGCAACAGTTTTCCCTGAGAAATCAATATTATCAGATTCAATTTCTAGAATTGGATCAACCCATGAGTGGTGAACATCACCTTGTCCCCAAGTTGAACTTCCTAAAAATAAAATATCATACTCTAGAAGTTGATCAACATTGTCAAAATCTTCTTCCATATTTATAATTTCATCAACATCAAACTCTTTTGCTAATGCCTTTGCAATAGCCATTGATGTACCACCTGCTGTTCCACAAAATATTCCAATGTTTGCCATAGTTAATCCTTAAATATTTTTATACTTATCGTAAGTTTCTTGCGCGTTTAGAAGAAATTTTTCACCCTCTTCTTCTAATTTTGAATACTCTCTAAAAGAGTATCTATGTGCATCTTTGAAGAATTTTTCACAAAGAACAATTTTCCCTGCGAAAACTACAACTCTACCAAATCCTTCATGACTCATTTCCATTACAACATTAGCCATAACTCCTGTCATTTTTTCAAATGCAAGTGCAACTGCTTGAAAAATAAGTCTTATATCTTTGATTTGCATCTCATCAATATCAGCAATAATAGGAATATTTTTTAAATCTTCTTTTGTTCTGATATATTTTTCAACAATAAGTTCTTCATTACTTTTACCAGTCCAAGTTCCGAATTGGTCTAAAGCTCTTACTTGTCCTACTAACGTCTCAATAAATAGTGTTTTAGCATCCATATTAGGCAGCCTTCTTTTCAATAATTTTTTTAATAAATGGTGGAGGATTAGTATTTAACATTGTTGTTAATTTTTTTAGTTCTTCTTCTATAGAAACTGGATCTTTATATTTAATTGGGAATATTCCATTATTTATGATTTTTGCAGCTGCTATTGCTCCAATATTCGTAAAATAAACAATATCAATACCTTTTAATAATTCAACAGTTTTATCAGTATCTTTATCTTCAATTTTTATGATTTCACAAACAGTTGTTGCATCTTTCCCTACTTCATAAACTGCAAATTGTTTTGCACTTCCAAAGTGAGAGTCAATATTTTCTAAATCACTTGTAGCAAAAGCGATTCTAACAGTTCCACTTGTTGGTTCGTTCGTTTGTATTTTTATACTTTTCATCTTACTATCCTAAAAGTTTTATATCTTTAAAATATATGCAATTAGTGTTCCTTATAATTAATAACTACTTCCCTATTGCAAAAAGATAAAAGATATTGTTTTTAGTATTTAAGAACTCTTTACAACTATCATCAAAATAGGCACCAATACCACTTGCCGATAGATTTAATGAGCTTGTTCGTAAGTATAAAATATGTGCAATAAGTCCTGTTAGTATGTAAGAATAAAAATAGTTATGACTAGCAGTTCCCGTAAAAATTAGTGTAAACGCACTTTGTCCTGAAAGTTTTTGGTTTAATGCTAAGTTGGTCATCTTATCTTTAAAATCACCCTCTTCTTTTAAGGTTTCATTTTTGTAAAGACCTTTTTTAATTCCATTTATATTGTTATTAACAAAATAGATTTCAATACCAAAGTTATTTGCAAAATCAAATATATCTTTTGTAATAAATAAAAAATCCTCTTCTGAAATTGATTCATTTGTAAATGCTCTGATTGAACGTCTATTGTTTATGGCATTTTCAAGTTGTTCATTTTGAATATCATTTAGTAGGTTTATATTTGGTATTTTTTCATATTCATCTTTTTGGCAATCTTTATAAAAATCTTCCACAAAAAGTTCTTTTAATTGATAATCACAAGCAGATACATTTATTATTGGAGATCTTAGTTTTTTTGGTTCGTTTGTTTTATCAGATTTTACAGTTATACTTGCATAAAAAGATTCATAATTATCAAATGAAAACTCTTCATTTAAACTGTTTTTCTCAAAATTAAAATCTATCTCATACTCTAAATCTGTTAATTCTAAAGCTGAAACTATTGAACCTATTTGGTGACCAGTATCAAGTAAAAGGTATCTTATTGCTCTTTTTTCATATTTCCATACGCTTCTAAAATATGCATTTGAGATTAAAATTATAAATTTTTTTTGAACTTTTTCTTTAAAATAAAATTCAACCCCATCATTACTTAACTCATGAATTAAAGTAAGATTATTTTCAAGTGCTTCATAATGATATATTCCACTTATGAAACCTTTTACAGCTCGTATTTGAATATAAATCTCACAAGGATATAAGCCACCAGCACTAGGATTTGCTCTTAAATCAACTTTTTCTTTTCCATAAATTTTTGTTGTTGTGATTTTCCCGAAGTTTTTTATAAATTTTAACTCCTCATAATCATCAAGATTAAATCTTTGATAAAAATGAGGATATTTTTTATAAGCTCTTGGTTGAGTTCTATAATCTATAAAGTTTGCTTGATTAAAATACTTTTTTTGATTTATATCAGTTTGGTCATGATAAATTTGCATTTTTTAGTAGTTTTACAATTTTTGGAGTTACCGCTAAATCGATTGCTTTAAATCCATCTAAGCTTTCAAAGTCAGTTCTTGCATTGTGTTTTAAAAGTAATTCTACAAAATCATCTTTTCCAGCACTTGCACAATACATTAATGCAGTCACATCATTTACATTTTGTGAATCTATATCAATTCCAGCTTTAACCAATGCTTCAAAACACTCATAAGAGTTCCCAAAACAGGCATTCCATAGAGCTGAATTGCCATCTACATTTTTGATATTTAAATCTGCATTTAAAGATAATAATTCATCAACAATCACGACATTAGCTTCTCTGCTAGCTTTCATAAGTGGTGAATTACCATATTTTCCTGCTACATTTAAATCATCAAGAGAATATTCGTTTTTGATTAACCACTCTTTTAATAAAGGAGTCATCTTAAACACCCATCCAGTTTTCGTGAGTGTGACCTTTTGGTTTGAAGTTTACCACTTCATTTAAAGTAATTGAGAAATCTTCTATTTTAAAATCATCTTCTAAATCTGTTGGTATCTCTTTATATTTTATTACACCCTCTTTATCAATTACAAAAATAGAGTTTGCCACCATTGAATCATCAATATTAACACCAAATTTAAGTGAAAAATCTTTAAAATCATTAGAGATAAAAGATTTATCTAAAGCAAATTTTTCTGCAACATCTTCTATTTCTTCACCTGTACTTGTGGTAACTATATAAGCATTTACTTTTCTTTTAGTAGTAGTAATTACTTCATGCATATCTGCATTATATTTATTTACATCATTAAGTGTAATCATAACTTGAACAGCAGGTGCCATTAAACCGATAACTTTTACTTCGTCATTTGTCATTTTCACTCTAACAGCTGGTGCTTCACCTTCAACTTTTCTATCTTTTTTTCCTAAAGTATAGTTTTTATTTTTGTATGTAATTTCCATTTATAAAATTTCCTTGTGTATTATTTGACAATCTTTATTTATCATTATTAAAGATTTTATTAATTTATTCTCATTGTCTTTTAGATTAAATATTTTTGCAAATGATTTAAAATCATTAGATACCATTGTTTCATTTAACTCAAATTTGTCTAGAACATTTTTTATCTCTTCTTTTGAACTTGAAGTTATAATAAAACACTCAATATCATTTTTTGAACAGTGAATGCTATTTTTTATTTGCTCATTAAGCTCATCAATATTTGGTAAAGTAATGATGATTTGTGCATTTAGTCTTGGCATTCCTATTAATTTCATTGTTTCATTTAACATTTTAACGCTTGTAAATGGAACCAGTTGTAAAGTTGGATTAATGCTCATTTTCAACTCCTAATTTATGATGATTTATCAAATTTGCTAATTCAAAAAGCAAATATGAGCTTCCCTCATATAAAATGTCATTTTTTAGTTGGTTTCCTAAGCTTTCAAAATCAGGATAACCACGAACTAACAAGGCTTTTTTGTGTTTAATAGCAAGTCTTTCTGCATGAAAATTTGATATAACTAGATCACTCTCATGCAAAAATGATTCCACATCTTCAAAATCCCCAATCATAAGATTATCACATGGAATTTCATCTAATAAATCATTTCTGTGAGTGGTTACTATAGCTTTTATATGTGCCCCTGCTTCGATGATTGTATTTGCTACACTAATAGCTTGGTCAGGCTCAAGTGCAATTACAACATTTGCGCTTCCAATAACAAAGTGAGTATCTAAAAGTGCATCTTGGTGTCTTTTTCTCCACCTTACAATTGAAGGATGTGGTTGAGAAATATTTTTTACTTTGCATAAGATTTTGAAGAATTTATCACTTGCTTCTAATCCACCTAAAGAATCAAAGTGAAATAGTTTTATATTTGGATTTTTTTCAAGAATTTTTTCACCACATTTTTCTACACTTTTACCAATTGTAAAAACAAGTGAAGAAGTTGCAAGTTTTTTAATATCCTCCACAGATATTCCACCACTTGTTAGTGCACCTTGTTTTAATCCTAAGTGACCATCAAGTGATTCACTTAAATCTGGAAGTGAAAAAACTTCATAACCAAATAAAGAGATAGTGTCTTTGATTTTTTCCACTTCTATTGGTTTTAAATTTACATTTGGGATTATTAGGGCTTTATTTGAGTCAACTTCAGTTGAAGATTGAACTAATTGTTGAATTATTGCTTCAATAGATTTTGAAAAACCACTCTCAATTGAGCCTTCAAAATCAGGTGTATTTACATAAACCATTTGTTGAATATCTTCAACAAGTTTACTAGCACCCTTAATGTCATCACCTTTTGTTTCAGTAAGACCAGTTGTGAAAAGTCCTACTAAATCAGGTTTTACCTTTGCAGTGATGTTTTTAATACTCTCCGAAATGGCATAATCTCCACCATCAATTACAGCTGTAATATCATTTACAGCTGTTGTTTGAACTGCGATTGGGTCATTAAAATGTCTTGTGAAAAATACTTTAGAAAAAGATGCACACCCTTGAGCACCGTGCATTAAAGGCATACAGTTTTTTATACCTAAGAAGCATAACATTGCTCCCATTGGTTGAGATAATTTTATTGGATTTAATTGTAAAGGTTTTGCTGATATTGCTTCCATAATATTTCCTTGAATGGATAATTATGGAAGATTATGCAAGAACTATTCCTAAAATTTAGAAATCTTCTAATGCTCTTACTTGATCTTTTCCTTCAAACTGTTTTTTATTTGCATTTTCAACAATTAGTTTTGAAATTCTATCTGTAACAAGTGCAACATTGTGAGATTCAGCAGCAACACTTGCGTTTAATTGAGTTTGTCTATCTAATGAATTTATTGCCTCATTAATTTGTACAATTCCATCTAATTGTTCTTTTGAAGCTTTTTGAATATCATTAATAATACTTGTTGTATGTGAAATATTTTCACTTAATTCTTTATACCCAGTAATCATATTATTAGCTATATTTTTACCATTATTTGCTTTTATTGTTGCATTTTCAACAATTGTTTTTATCTCTTTGGCAGCTTCTGCACTTCTATTTGCTAGATTTCTAACTTCTGCTGCAACTACTGCAAATCCTTTTCCAGCTTCTCCAGCAGTTGCAGCTTCAACAGCTGCATTTAAAGAAAGAATATTTGTTTGAAAAGCAATTTGGTCAATAATAGAAATTGCTTCATTAATTGAGTTTACTTGAGTATTTATCTCTTCCATTGCTATAGTTGTTTGAGTAGCTAATTTCTCACCAGTGTTAGTTGCTGAAATTAACTCATTAGATAAATTTGCCATTTTTGCAATATTTTCTGTGTTTTTTCTAATATTACTTGTTATATCTTCCAAAGAAGCAGCAGATTCTTCTAGTGATGTGGCTGCATTATTTGAACTTTGATTTAATTTGTCTACATTTATTAATAAAATATCTGATGTTTTATCAAGGGTTAAACCATTCGCTTTATTTTCTACAAGCATTAGAGTTATTGTTTGTCTTAATGTATTTACTCCATCAACAAGTGATTTGAATTCACCTTGAAGTCCTGGAATTTCAAGTTTTTCTGAGTAGTCATGGTTTGAATAATTTTCTAGTGTTCCAAGAATTGTTCTAATTGTAGAATTTAAATTATCTACTAGAGAGTTAAAAGTTTTAGAGATATAGTTTAGTTTCTCGTTTGATGTATTTGTATGGTGAATTTTATCATTTATATTCCCATCGGCCAATTTTTCAGAAATCAACATAACTTCACCATAAACTTGAAGTTCTTCATCACTTTTTATTTTTAGAGAGGATGAGATTTTTTCTAATTTTTCTTTTATTTTTAGATTAAAACCACTACATGTACCATCAATTATTGGAATAGTATTGATTTTATTGTTTATAAATGAATCAATATCATCTAAAGCCTTTAATATATCTTCATTGCCTTTGTCAGAAAAAATCATTAAAAATCCCTTATTTTAGTGTTTTGTATAAATTATCAGCACTTTTTATTTCATCTTCTGTTGGACAAACTCTTACAGAAATGTATCGTATCTTCCCATCTTGAGTTTTTGATTGATATGCTGTTGCATTTACCCAATAAAAATCACCACTTTTTGTTTTGTTTTTAACAATTCCATTCCAAACCTTTCCAGTTTGAATAGTTTTCCACAAATCTTCAAAGGCAACTTTTGGCATATCGGAATGTCTTACAATATTATGTGGTTGACCTATTAATTCATCTTTTGAGTAACCAGCAATAGTGCAAAAATCATCATTTGCATATATTATTGTTCCTTTTTCATCTGTCTCTGAAACAATCATTGTGTTTTTATTTATCTTTATTTCTATACCCATTTTTTTTGCATTCTTCTTTTTAATTTAGTTATTTTTTATACAATTTTAAGAGTAATAACTTAAAAAATACTTAAGCAATTATTTTTACATTAAATCTGAGATTTAAAACTTCTTAATAAATAATTAAAAATTATTTAAAATTTCAATATTTATATGAATATTTTGTAATAAATAATTTTTCTGTGGTATAAATTTTATTAGAACCTATTTCCACCCTAAAATGTTACTTCTTTTAATCAACACTCCAAGGTTCAGGTGCACCTACAACTTTAAATACTTTATTATTTACGGCATTACAAACATCAATTGCTAGATTTACAAGTCCAGAATATGCTCCATAAGATACTTTTTTCTCTTGGTTTACATCTACAAAGGCTACTTTTTTCTTAATAGCTGTATATAAACTTCTTCCACCTGCTAGTAAAATATCAATTTTATGTTCATCTATTAATTGAGCTTGTTCAACTCCTGGGTTTGTTATTAGGATTTTTACATATTGTGCACAAATCTCTTTATCTTCTAAAGTTGCTTTTTGAACACTTGTTGCAACAACATCAACTCCTATATCTTGTAAAGCAGAAGCTATCGACCAAGTTTTATTTCCACCTGTATTTAAAATAGCTTTTTTACCCTCTAATATTTTTCTATAAGGGATTAATATCTCTTCAAGTTTTGCTTCTTCTTCTGCGATTAATGCTTCAGCTCGAGCTGTTAGTGCTTCATCACCAAATGCATTTACAATACTTCTTATTGCATTTGAAGTGTCACGTTTTCCATAAAATGAGATAGAGATATATGGAATTTGATATTTCTCTTGCATTTTTCTAGTTAGTGAAATTAATGATTTTGCACAAACAATCACATTTAACTTTGCAGTATGGGCCATTTGAATGTTTTCAATTCTTCCATCACCTGCTAGTGTTGAGATTACTTTAATTCCGATTTTTTCTAAAAGTGGAGTGTATTGCCACATATCACCTGTAACATTGTATTCACCAATTAGATTTATTCCAAAAGGATGTATCTCTTCTGGTTCTTTTGTTCCTATTAATTGGTGTAAAACTGATTCTCCTCCAAGACGTGAGCCAAGATTTTTACCACCAACAAAACCAGGAGAGTGAATAACAACAATTGGAATACCATGTTTCTTTTCCATTCTTCCACAAACATTGTCCATGTCATCACCAATCATGGCAGTAACACAAGTTTCATATACAAAAATACCTTTTGGATTTTTATGTTCAACTATGTAATCAATAGATTCTTCAAGTTTTTTATCTCCACCAAAAATGATGTCATTTGTATTAACATCAGTGGTGTATCCCATAACTGTGTTATTTTCACCTTTGTGAGAAGTGAGAGTTTGTCTAGTTTCCCATGAAGCTCCTATACAAGTTGCAGGTGAATGAACTAAATGAATAACATCTGCAAATGGAAAAAGTGAAATTTGTGCTCCTTCAAATGCGCAACCACCACTTGTTGCTCCTGGTTTTGGTTTATCACATGAAGATTTTTTTGTTTTATTATGTGAGCAATCGCTTTCGCTCAAGAGTTCTCGAATTAATTTTTTATTTACCATAATAGACTCTTTATAAATTGGATTTTATTAGAGTTATCATGCAAGATATATTCCTCTATAGAAAGGAACGATATTTGCATAGATACTATTATCAAAATAAAGGAGTAAAAATGATAGCAATACCCTTAGATAAAAAGGAATCTACAACGATTTCTGAGCTTTATGGGAACACTCCATACTTTGCTTTTTTAGATGAAGAGACTGGAACTTTTAAAGTTGTAGAGAATCAAGGTTGTGGCGATGGAATGAACACAGCTGCGTTTGTCTCTGATAAAAACATTGACAGTACAATTTTTTATTATATGGGTGAAAAAGTGTATGACTATTTGGAAGATAAAGGTTTAAAAGTTTATAGCTGTTTAAAAAATCATTGTAGTATTGATGAAATTTATATGCAGTTATTAGCAAATAAAGCCAAAGTTGTTACAAAAGAAAATAGTTCAACACTTTTAGATTCAGGTAATGGTGGTTGTACTTGCAAAGCAAAATAAAAAAAGTAGGTTTTAGTATATGAAAAAAGATTTGGATTATTATTTATCATTAAATTATCCCCTTGAAGTTTATAGTGGAGAGAATGAAATTGGTGATGCTTTCTTAGTAGAATATGTAGATTTTGACATAAAAGCTTCTAGTGAAGATTATGAAGAAGCTGTTTTATTGGCAAAAGAGTATTTAAAAAAGCATTTAGAAAAACAATTAGAATTAAATAATCCAATCCCAAATCCAAATGAAGGAACTAGATTTATGGAACATAGAGCTGCACTTGATGCATATAAAAACAAAGATTTCAAAAAAGCACATGATATTTGGATAGAAGAAGCCAAATTAAAAAATGACCAAGCAATGGCAAACTTAGGTTTGATGTATTTAAAAGGTGAAGGTGTTGAAAAAGATTATACAAAAGCAAAAGAGTGGTTTGAACAAGCAAGTGCTTATGATAATGATTCTGCTAATTTTAATTTAGCATTAATGTACCAAACAAAAATTGGTGTTGAAGAAGACATATCAAAAGCAATTGATTATTTTAGACGAGCAGTTGCAAAAAATCATGTTCAAGCTGCATTTAGACTTGCTTTAATTCAACTAAAAGATAGAACTGATTTACATGGTGTAAAAGAAGGTTTTGACTGTATGTTAAAAGCAGCAAAAGCTGGTCATGTAATGGCAACTGTTCAATTAACTGGTGTTGATAAACCTTTAGAAGATGGGGAATTAAATAGAAACTTTAGAGCAAAAAGTTTAGAAGACCAACTTGAGATTTTAAATGATGCATTAGAGAGATTTATAAGACCAATTCTAAAAAAAGATGGTGGAAATATAATTTTACTTGATTATCTAAATGAACCAGAAATTGAGTTAAGACTTGCATATCAAGGGGCTTGTGTTGGCTGTTCTATTGCTTCAACTGGAACTTATGAAATGATAAAAAGTACGATTGAGCAAGTAATAGATAAAAGAGTAAGGATTTATGTATTATGAAAATCGCATTTGCATCCACTGATAATATTCATGTTAACCAACATTTTGGTTGGTGCAAAGAGTTTTATATATATGAAATAGTTGAAGATTCTTACAATTTTGTGAAAAGTATAGATTCATCTATTGAAATTTCAGATGAAATAGAGAAACTAACTTACAAAATAGAGTGTTTGGAAGATAGTGATATTTTATATGTACAACAAATTGGCCCAAAGGCTTCAAGAATGGTTCAATCTTGTAAAATTTTCCCTATGCAATCAGCTAAAGAAAATGAAAAGATTGAAGATATTCTAAATTTACTTATAAAAATGAGATCTAATCCTCCAATATGGATGAGAAGGTTATTAGAAAATGAATCATAAAAAACCAGTAGAAATAGCAAATAATATATTTTTTATAGGGGCTTTTGACCCTGATATTAGAACCTTTGACATTATCATGAAAACTGCAAACGGCTCTTCATATAATGCTTACTTAATAAAAACAAGTGAAGGTGTTATTATAGTTGATACTGTAAAGTTAGGTTTTGAAAAAGAGTTTTTTTCAAAAATTGAACAACTTTGCTCTTACGATGAAATAAAATATGTAATTTGTCACCATTTAGAACCAGACCATGCAGGGGCAATTCCTGAATTAATCAAAAGAGTTCCAAATGCAAAAGTTTTAATTTCACCCCAAGCAACACCTATGTTAAAAGCAATTACAAACAATGAAAATATTAATTTTGAAACAGTTTGGACAAACAAAAGTTTAACGTTAGGTGATAAAACTATAAATTTTTTAACAACTCCATATTTACATTGGCCAGAAACCATGAGTTCTTATGTGGTTGAAGATTCACTTCTATTTAGTGGAGATGTTTTTGGAAGTCACTATTATGATAAAAGATTGTTTGATGATTTAGTTGGGGATTTTTCTTACGCCTTTAAATATTATTATGACCATATTATGAGACCATTTAAATCTTATGTTTTAAATGCTTTAAAATTATATGATAAATTAAATATTGAAATAATTGCAACTTTACATGGTCCAATTATTAGAGAAAAACCATATAAATATATTGAACTTTATAGAAAATGGAGTCTAAATAGACCTGAAAATATAAATGAAAGTAATAAAATTATCTCTATTTTTTATCTAACAAGTTATAAAAATACAAGAGATATGGCAGATGCTATTTTTGATGGTGCAGAAAGTATTAAAACTATTCGTGCTAGTTTATATGATTTGGCTTCAATTGAAGAGCAAAATATGATTGATATTCTTGAGGAAAGTGATGGAATATTAATAGGAACACCCACAATAAATGCAGATGCTCCAAAACCAGTTTGGGATTTATTGTCTTGTATGATGTATTTGGAAAAAAGAGGAAAAACTGGAATGGCCTTTGGCTCTTATGGTTGGAGTGGAGAAGCTGTGAATATGATACTTGATAGAATGAAATCTTTACATTTTAGAGTTCCTCCAATTGAACCTATGAAGATAAAATTAATACCTACAAAAGAGGAGTTAAATGACTGTTTTGAGTTCGGTAAAGAATTTGCACAGATAGTTAATGGTAAAATGATTGAAATAGATATGAATTAAATAAGATGAATAACCGATGAGTATAAACCTTTACAGTGGTTTAACTAAAACAGTACTCATCGCTTATTTATCTTATGCTAAATCACTCAAATTCGTAACTTTATAAATTACATCCTTCAATTCATTTAGTTTTTTAATCACTCCATCATGACACGGATTATCCAGTTTAAACCTAGCATCAATAAAATCATAGATATTGTCAATGTTTCCATAAATCTCTTTTAGCAACTCTTTTTTAATCTCTTCTTGTACGCCCATTTTAAATCCTTTTATTTTAT
Organism: Campylobacterales bacterium; assembly: GCA_038248665.1. Lineage (GTDB taxonomy): Bacteria > Campylobacterota > Campylobacteria > Campylobacterales > Arcobacteraceae > Aliarcobacter. Next base: position 88,986 of record JBBRXF010000001.1, read on the forward strand.
GAAGTTTATTATGCATTTTTTATTCCTATATTTTGTAAGGAACAATATGTGCATTATATTTCTAAATTTAAATAAGGAGTTATCTATGAGTTGTTCGTGTACTTCAAGTAGTTCTCAAGAATCAATCCAAGAAGAGGTAATGGCAAAGATTAATAATCATCCATGTTATAGTGAAGGTGCTCACCAACACTATGCAAGGATTCATGTTGCCGTTGCACCAGCTTGTAATATTCAATGTAACTACTGTAATAGAAAATATGATTGTTCAAATGAGAGTAGACCAGGTGTAACTAGTGGTAAATTATCACCAGAAGAAGCTGTTAAGAAGATTTTATTTGTTGGTGGAGAAATCCAACAACTTTCTGTTGTAGGAATCGCAGGTCCTGGTGACGCATTAGCAAACCCTGAAAAAACTTTTAAAACATTTAAAATGCTATATGAAAAAGCACCAGACTTAAAAATGTGTTTATCTACAAACGGACTTATGCTTCCAGATTTTATTGACCAAATTGTAAAATACAACGTTGACCACGTAACTGTTACAATCAACTCTGTTGATGAAACTGGTGAAGTTGGTTCAAGAATTTATCCTTGGATTTTATGGAATCACAAAAAAGTATTTGGAAAAGAAGCTGCAAAAATCCTTTTACAAAGACAACTTGAGGGTATCAAGATGTTAACAGATAGAGGAATTTTAGTTAAAGCAAACTCTGTTTTAATTCCAGGTGTTAATGACAATGAATTACCAAATGTTGCTAAAAAATTAAAAGAGTTAGGTGTATTTTTACATAACATTATGCCACTTTTATCTAAACCTGAATTTGGTACATATTATGGACTAAATGGACAAGAAAGTGCAACAGATCAAGAAGTTATGGCTGCACAAGAAGCTTGTGGTATGGATATGAAACTTATGTCTCACTGTAGACAATGCAGGGCTGATGCTGTTGGACTAATTGGTGAAGATAGAGGGGACGAGTTTACAAAAGATACTTTTGTAAAAATGGACTGGGAAGATTTAACTAAAAAATATGATATTGCAGCACGAGCTCAAAAACATCAAGTTATTGAAAACTGGAGAGCGGCTCTTGAAGTTGCAAATGAAAAAGTAAAAATTGCACAAGCTAGCAAAGAGCAATTGAGTTCAACAGGTGAAACTAAACTTGTAGCTGTTACAACTGCTGGTGAGGGAACTATTAACTTACACTTTGGTAATGCTAAAGAGTTCTTAATCTACGAAGCTGGAGATAAAGCAATTAAATTTGTAATGCACAGAAAAGTAGAAAATCCATATTGTAAAGGGCCTGAAGATTGTGATGGTTCTTATCCAATTGAGGATATTAAAAACACTCTAAAAGATGTGGATTTATTATTAACTGAAAAAATCGGTGGATGCCCAATGGATGAATTAAAATCAATTGACTTGATTTGTGATGATTCTTATGCCCTTCAACCAATTGAAAAATCAGTTTTTGCAGCGGTTCAAAAATATTTTTATTCGCAAAATTCAGAAAATTCAAAAACTGAACATGAGTTAGGATAATCCCTAACTTATGAAAACAAAACCTACAGTAATACTTCTAAAAGGTAATGGACCAATCTCTATAAACAATGAACTAATGGAGCTAATTACAATTACAACTTCCCATGGTTTTATTGGTTTTCCACTAAAACAGCTTCGTGCACAAAAAGTTGTGACACTAACTGATTATGACAGATTTTTAACTATTGAAAAAGAAATCACTACAAAACCCTGCTGTTTTGTTTTTTCTTATGACAAATTGGAAGATAAAGATTTAGAACTTATCAAAGCTGAAGAGTTGGAAATTTTAGAATAATTTCAGAATTTTTTATACCAAATTTTGCTCCAAAATGTTAGAATCGTTTAACTTTTTATAAGGATTTGAAAATGACAAAAATCATGAATAGAGTTTTACAAGATATACAAATATTGTCTATAAATGAAAAAAATGATTTAATGAAAATTCTTATTGCATCTATGGATGAAAATCATGATAATGATTCTGATAAATTTTGGGCAGATATAGCTAAAAATAGATTTGAAGAAATAGAGTCAAAAAAAGTTCAAACTCTAAATTGGAATCAAATAAAACAACAAGTTTTATCTTAAAATGAAACCCTTATCTTTTCACCCTGAAATTGCGATAGATATTAAAGGCTCATATAATTGGTATGAAAAGCAACTTGAAGGATTAGGAAAAGAGTTTTTATATGAATTAGAAAATGGTTTTGAAGCTATTCAAAACTTTCCAAATGCATGGGCTAATTATCAATATGATTTTAAAAGATATGTCCTAAATAAATTCCCTTTTTCCATAATATACAAAGAAACTAACGAAGAAATATTTATAATTGTAGTTATGCATAACAGTAGAAAACCAAATTATTGGGCTGATAGAATAATTTAAATAGAAGATTAGAAAAAGGTGCTAGTTTAAATAAAACTCTTTTGCATCTTCAATTTCTAAGAATGCAAGTTGAGATATTTTTAAAGTCATTAATTGAATACTTCTTCAAAAGATAAAGTTTTTAGATTTCCATTTTTATACTCATCTAATCTTTTTTGAGATTCTTCAATCCAAATTTTTTCAATATCTTTATCTGGTTCATTTAAACTTAAAATTAAATTCTCAATTATTAAATATTTTTCTTTGATAGGGTATTCATTTAATTATTAGACCATGATAGACCAAATTCATTATATTTTGGCACTCTATTGAAAACTATTATATTTTCTCTTGTTCTAGTTAGTGCAATATACATAAGATAATCAATATTTGGATAGTCTTCCCTATCTGGTGTGACTAATATTATATTTTGAAGTTCCCATCCTTTAAAACTATGTATAGTACTCATTTTAAGTCTGCTATCTCCCATCCAAAAAGAATATTTGTTTTTTTTATCACCTCTTTCTTGTTCAAAAACATCATTTACTTTTATACTTTTATCTTCAAAATATTTCTTTACTTGTAAACCATCTTTATGGGTTGGAAGTAAAATAACTATATCAGATGGACTAATATTTTGTTTTCTTGTTAACCATTCAAAAGCTTTTAATAATTTTTCTAAAGGTAGAGTAGAATCTATATTCCTCCATACAAAGTGTGGTTCAAATAATCCACTTTGAATTGGTTCAGGGATTAATCCAACATCAGGTAAAAATTTTTCTGCAAATTTATTTGCTTGTTTTAATATAATAAAAGGCAATCTATAACTTTGTTTTAATTCTCTCCATCTACCTCTAAATTTTGTTCCTTGCATATTTTCTAACCATGATAATTCTCTTGAATATATATTTTGTTTTTCATCTGCAACCAAAAATATTTCATCATTTTCAGTTAAAAACATACACAACATCTCATAATATTTTTTTGAATAATCCTGTCCTTCATCAATCAATATTGCATCATAATATCTTTCTTTCTTGTTTCTCTTATTTCTCATTGATTCCATAATTAATTCAGGGATTTTATTATCAAGATAATCACTTGATTCAATATTCTCTGAATCTGGAAATGTTATATCATTTTCGTATAAATAGTTTCTACAAAAACCATGAAAATGATTAAATTCAAATTGTTCCCAATTAAAATCATATCTAGCTCTAGAAATATTATCTCTAATATGATGCCATAGAGTAATATTATATGTTACAACTAAAATCTTTTTTCCTATAGAAGCTAAATTAGCTGCTCTTTGTGCTATAACTAAAGTTTTACCACTTCCAGCAGCTCCTCTTAATCTTTGATGTTGTTTTTCAGATGGAATTATATGCCTTTTTTGTTCATCAGATAACACTATTGGTTGTCCTTGTTCAATCGAATGTAAAGGTGGTTTTAACCAAAATCTTATTTCATTAGCCCAATAATTGTTCATTGTATAACTTCTAGTAACATTTATATCAGGACAAATCTCATTAAGATAATTTTCATTTAATTTATCATTCCCAAATATTAAGCAATATTTTTCTTTAAAATTTGGAATAAATTCTTGTGCTTTAGCAGTTGATGATTTATGAAAGTAAATTCCAATTTTCAATGAAGCTAATCTTTTCTGATTTTCATCAATTAAAGTTGCTAATTGAGGTAAATATAGCAAAAGATTTTTTCTATATCTTTCAATTTGGTTTATTGGATTAGGAATTTTTTGCCAATCTCTTTGAGATACTAACACAGAAGATTGATAATAAATGATATTTTTATTTTGTTTTTTATCAAAAAATTTCTTTTCTTCACTTTTATAAATATCTAAATTCCAGTCTTTTATTTCATAAATAACTAACCCAACATTGGGATTTAATAAAACAATATCTGGTCTGTCTCCATTAAAATAAGGTTGCAAATAGATTTCCCATTCTATAGGTAAATGAGTATCAAAAAATTTTGCTAATGTGTATTCTCCATCAGTTAATTGTGTTTTTAATTTATTAATTTCTTCCCAATTAGGGAATATTCTATTTTTAACTATCATTATTTGTTAACTTCTTTTTTTACTTATTTAGTAATCATAATATTTATAATTATACTATTAAAATGACTCTCAAGTGATGCAATTTTTATTTATTTAGTTTTATATCTATTCTCAAGCCAAAAAAACTATGAAATAAAAGATTCATATTCTAATATTTCCCAAATTCTTTTCCCCAACCCTCACTTCGGAACACTATTTGCATAAATATTTATATCGAAATTAAAGGTTAGTATAATGCCAATTATTAATGATACAACTTTAAGAGATGGTGAACAAACGCCATACGTAGCTTTTAACACTAAAGAAAAACTTCAAATAGCAAGGCTTTTATATGAAGCTGGTGCAGATGAGCTTGAAGTGGGAATTCCTGCAATGGGAAAAAAAGAGCAAGATGATTTAAAAGAGATTCTTGCCCTTAATTTACCTATTCCAATAATGAGCTGGAATAGAGCTACGATGAGTGATTTAGAAGCATCATTAAAGTGTGGATTAAAAGCAGTTGACTTATCTATACCTGTTTCAGATATTTTGATTGACATTAAATTTGGTGGAGATAAAACAAGATTACTAAAACAACTTGAAGAGGTAATTTTACAAGCCAAAAAAGAAAATTTATTTGTTTGTATCGGTGGAGAAGATTCAAGTCGCGCGAACAACTCTTTTTTAAAAGAGATTATGACATTGGGGAAAGAACTTGGTGCAAATAGATTTAGATATTGTGATACGGTTGGCATTTTAACACCTCATAAAACTTATGAAAATATCAAAGATTTAAGTTCTTCAAATCTTTTAGATATAGAAATGCACACTCACAATGATTTTGGAATGGCAACGGCAAATGCGATTGCTGGTTATGAAGCTGGTGCTATGAGTGCTAACACTACAGTTATTGGTATTGGTGAGAGAGCTGGAAATGCTAGTTTTGAACAAGTATTAATGTCTTTGAGACTGTTAGGAAAAGATGTTCATATAAATTCAAAAGTATTAAAAGCTCTTATCAAAACTGTAAGTAGCGCTTCACACAGAAGAATAGATACAAATTTACCAATTATTGGTAAAAACATATTTTCACATGAGTCTGGTATTCATGTAAATGGTATGATGAAATCAAATCAGGCTTATGAGCCTTTTACTCCAGATGAAGTTGGTTTAAAACGAACTTTTCCAATTGGAAAACACTCAGGTAGCTCAACATTGGTTTATCATTTGAAAGCTGTTGGAATTAATCCAAATCTAGAAATTGTGCAAAAACTTCTTCCAAAGGTACGAGAAATCGTTACGAATAGAAAAAAAGTTTTAAGTGCAAACGAATTAAAAGAGTTATACCTATGTTCATTGGATATCTAAAAAACGGTTTTGAAGATTGCTTAGAGGATTTAACAAATAAAAATCCTTTATTTGATTTAGAACTATTAAAACAAACATACAATGCTTATCCTCAACACTGTTATGCTGCTTATGAAGAGTCAAAAATAGTTGGTATTTTAAGCGCTTACTCTTTTGAAAAATATTTGTACATAAATGTATTAGAAGTAATTGCTGAATATGAAGATGTTTTAAAAAGGTTGATTTCTTTGTTAATAAGAAATTTCCCAGAAGAAAATATTTTAATTTTAATAGATAAAAACAAAAGCCAAGAATTAGAGAGTTTAGGATTCAAAACATATAGTGATTTTTTAAGATTTATGCATTCAGGTGAAGCTGTTGCTTTTAATTTCTCAAATTCTACTGCAAAACAAGTTAGTGGTGAACATTATGATGAAGTTGCAAGAAGAGTAGATAGAAAAGTATTTAATTTATGTAGAGAAGATTACATTAAATCAGATTGTATATTTACAAACTCTTTGAAACTTTCAACAGGATATGGATATTTACACTCTTATGTTGTAAATAAAAGATTTATAAAAATATCTCCTTGGATTATGGATAATGAGGCTTTTTTAGATGCAGAGAAGCTTTTACGAGGGGTTTTATATTATAGGGGTTTAAAAAAGATTTATGGTTATGCTCCAAAAAATATAAAAGAGATAGTGGACTTATATCAAAGTTATAAGTTTGAAATCAATGGGGATTTCAAACTTATGTATTTGAGGGATAAACCAAACATCATACTAGATAATTTATACGCAATTTAAGGAGTAATTATGGAATTAACACATGAGCAAAAAGAGTTAAAAAAAGAGTTGGCTAAATATAAAAGAAAAGTTGTAGAGTTAGCAGGTGAAGTTCATGACATCGTTGAAGATACTATCTGGACAGATTATGTAAGATTACCACAATTAAGCGAAGATATTAAAAATGCAATGAATATAGTTAATGAGTTTCAAGAACAACATCCATACCTAAAGTAGTTATAAATGGAAAATCTAAAAGAGAAACAAATTTGCGAATGTGGAGAGATGAGTATTATTCAAGCCCAAAAAATATTTGAAGATACTGATTTGCCATATAAAAAAGCAAAAAAACTTGTTACTGGCTGTAGTAAAACTTGTTGTAGAAGACCTCTCATGGCTCTATTTAACATGGTAGAGTTCGGTGAAGTTGACTATGAAGAAATCGCATTTTTAATCGATGCGAAAAACGATAGATTAAAGGATGACGAATGAGTTACGATATCGAACATTTTGTAAAATGGATAAGAGCTAACGATTTAACACCTATAATGTCAGTTGTGGAAGATGATTTAGAATTATTAACACACCTAGATTTATCAAAAAGAAATTTAAAAGATTTACCTGAATCAATTGGAGTTTTAAGAAATTTAAGTGTTTTAAAACTATCAAATAACAAACTTAGAAAATTACCAAAAGCAATAGGTGAACTAAAAAATCTAAGAAATCTTCAATGTGAAAATAATTTAATAGAAGAGTTACCAACAGAAATAGGAAATCTAGCAAATCTTATGATATTAAATCTTAATGTAAATAGATTAAAAGCACTACCAAAAGGTTTTTATGATTTAAAATCGCTAACTAGACTTACCCTTGCTGCAAATAGAATTGAGAGTTTAGATGAAGATTTTAAAAAGTTATCAAAACTTTTGTATCTTTCATTAGAGACAAATGAGTTAGAAGATATTCCTGATATTTTTGAGAATATGCAACAGTTATATTATTTAGATTTATCATTTAATCATTTAACTTTTTTACCATCCTCTTTATCAAAAATAAAAGAGTTAGAGACACTTATTTTAGAGGGAAATAGTTTAAAAGAGTTACCATCTTTAGAATCTCACGATATGCTTTTAAAACTCGATTTAAGTGGGAATGCTTTGAAATCATTAGATTTTGATGTTAGTAAACTAGAAGATTTAAAAATATTGATTTTGGATAATAATTTATTAACAAAACTGCCAAAAGAGATTTGTGAATTAAAAAAATTAACTACTCTTTCAGTGAGTGGAAATAAATTAGAATCTCTACCAGAATTAATTGGTAATTTAACAAATCTTCAAGAGTTGGATGTTGAAGATAATAAGTTAGAATCACTACCAAGTTCTATAAATAATTTAGAGAGTCTGAAAAGTCTTTTTATTGATAATAATAAAGGCTTAACAAAACCACAGTCGCTTGAACTTGATTTTTGCGACGTAAAATAGGAGTAATCCATGAGTAGTTTAGTAAATTTAGCAATGGAAAGTGAGATATTAGTACTTCTTCAAAGTCATGCAAATGATGAATATGCAAAAAATGAACTAGCTCCATGGATTGCAAAAACTTCATTACAAATGGGACATTTGTATTCAGATTTAGGTTTAGAAAGTAGAGAAGAGATGGGGAAATTTATGAGCAAAAATTTCACCTCTCTAGCAAAATTAAAACCTCAAGATAAAAGATGGAAAAAGTATTTGTATGATTGTATTGGTAAAACAGCACCTGCTTGTGCTGCTTGTGATGATATTAGCAATTGTTTTAATTGCTCTTTAAATCAATAAAAGGAGGTTAATCATGAATAGTACTAAATTAAAAGAGAGAAATGTTGATAAAAAAGATTTAGCTATCTTAGTCTCTTTTGAAGTGGCAATTGTTGCGGTATCTCTTTTTTTTACAATGAATTAATTCAAAAATTCATTGTAAAGATCCCTATTTTTAGAAAAGATTTTATAAGTTACATCTTTGTATGTAAACTCCAAATAGTTCGCATGAAGCCATAATCTATTCGATTTTGTCACAACAAATCTATCTTCTTCACTAAGTGTTTTATTTAGGTAGTTTTCTGCATTTTCATCGTCAATACCATAAATTGGATCACCCAAAATTGTATGACCTTCAGAGTATAAATGAACTCTAATTTGATGTTGTCTCCCTGTTAATGGCAAAGCTTCTACTAGTGTTAAGTTTTTTTCTTTATTGTATTTAATAGGTTTTATAATCGTAACTGACTCTTTCCCATCATCACATACTTTCATTCTAACACCAATAACAAGGCCTTCTCTATCTAAACCTTTATCTATTCTAATCTCTTCTTTTATTTCACCTTGTGCAATTGCAAGATAAGATTTGTGATATTTTTTCTCTTGAAACATCTCTTTTAGGGCTATTTCGCTTTTTTTGTTTTTCCCAACGATAATTAGTCCTGAAGTTTCAGCATCAATTCTATGGATTAAATTTGCATCTTCTCCAAAATGGTATCTAATTTCATCAAGTAAAGAGTACGGAGTATTTTTTGAAATTGGATGAACCATTAAGTTTGTTGGTTTATCAAATATTGCAAAATCATTAAACTCAAGTAATGGCTTTAAACCACGTGTCATGCCCTCAAAAACAGCAATGTATATATAATCTGTTGGGATTGTTTCCCCTGTATTTATGGTGTTCATATTCTCATCAAAAATTCTTCCCTTTGATGTTAGTCTTTGCCCTATTTTGGGGTCTAATCCTAACTCATGTATGAGAAATATTTGTATTTTTTTGCCTTTGATGGCTTTGTGTTTTTTGAGTGTAAACGGCAAATTTTTATCCTATACTTTTTAGAAATCTATTCTTTTTTGACAGATTTTTTATTTTAGATTTTGTCTTTTTAGATACAATATCATACTTAAATAAATAACAATTTTTAATAAAAATTCATAAAATTATGATTACAAGGGACATTATATGGTAGAAAGATACGCAAGAGTTGAAATGAGTTCAAAGTGGACACAAGAAGCAAGATATGCAGCTTGGCTAGAAGTAGAAAAGGCAGCTGTAAAAGCTTGGAATAAACTAGGACTTATTCCAGATGAAGATTGCGAAAAAATAGTAAAAAATGCAACTTTTTCAGTAGAAAGAATTGAAGAAATTGAAGCTGTTACAAAACATGATTTAATTGCATTTAATACAAGCGTATCTGAATCTTTAGGTGAAGAATCAAGATGGTTCCACTATGGAATGACATCTTCTGATGCTGTTGATACAGGTGTTGCAATTCAAATGAGAGACTCTTTAAAAATAATTATTGAAGATGTAAAAATGCTAATGGAGTCTATTAAAACAAGAGCCTATGAGCATAAAATGACTTTAATGGTTGGAAGAAGCCACGGTATTCATGGTGAGCCAATAACTTTTGGTTTAACATTAGCTGTTTGGTATGATGAAGTTGCTCGTCATCTTTTAAATCTTGAGCAAACAATGGAAGTTATCGCTGTTGGTCAAATCTCAGGAGCTATGGGTAACTTTGCTCACGCACCACTTGAGCTTGAAGAGTATGCAATGGCAGAACTAGGACTTAAACCAGAACCTTGTTCAAATCAAGTAATCCATAGAGATAGATATGCAAGACTTGCAACTGCTTTAGCACTACTTGCATCTTCAGTTGAAAAATTTGCTGTTCAAGTAAGACATTTACAAAGAACAGAAGTTTATGAGTGTGAAGAGTATTTTGCAAAAGGTCAAAAAGGTTCTTCTGCAATGCCACATAAAAGAAATCCAATTTTAACAGAAAACATAACTGGACTTGCTAGAATGATTAGATCATATGCAATTCCTGCTATGGAAAATGTTGCTTTATGGCATGAAAGAGATATTTCTCACTCTTCAACAGAGAGATTTTGGTTACCAGATGCATTTATCACAACAGATTTTATGTTACACAGAATGAATAGTGTAATTGCAAACTTAACAGTTATGCCTGAAAATATGATGAAAAATTTAAACCTAACTGGTGGATTAGTATTCTCTCAAAGAGTATTATTAGAACTTCCATTACAAGGTGTAAGTAGAGAAGATGCATATAGAATTATCCAAAGAAATGCAATGAAAGTTTGGGAAGAGATTCAACATGGAAAACCTACAACAAATGAAAAAGGTGAGTCTTTATATTTACAATACCTTTTAGCTGATGATGAGTTAAGAAATTCATTAAGTGAAGAGCAAATAAGAGAGTGTTTCAGTTTTGATTATTACACAAAAAATGTAGATGGAATTTTCAACAGAGTATTCAACAAATAATATAAAATATAAATCGCAAGGTAATAACATGGGAATTATGATAAAAAAAAGAAATGGTCGTAAAGAAGTTTTAGATATTACTAAAATCCAAAAAATGACTATTGAATCAACTGTTGATTTAGATGGTGTATCTCAAAGTGAACTAGAACTTGATGCTCAAATTAAATTCATTGATGGAATGAGTTCTTCTGATATTCAAGATGCACTTATCAAAACAGCCGTTGAAAAAATCGATATAGATGTTCCAAATTGGACATTTGTTGCGGCAAGATTATTTGTTTTTGATTTATACCATAGAGTTGGAAAAGCAACTCATGGAATCAAAGGTGAACCTTATTGCCATTTAAAAGATTATTTAAAATATGGAAAAGATGCAGGAAGATTAATTCCTAATCTTGGTGAAGGTTATGATTTAGATGATTTAAACTCTTATATTGAGCCAAAAAGAGATTTTTTATTCAACTATTTAGGAATTAAAACTCTATATGATAGATATTTAATCAAAAACAATAAAGCAGAACCAATAGAGTTACCACAACACATGTTTATGGCAATTGCTATGTTTTTAGCTCAAAATGAAACAAATAAACAAGAATGTGCAAAACAATTTTATGATGTTGTTTCTAAATTTGAAGTAATGCTTGCAACTCCAACTTTATCAAATGCTAGAACAAATAGACATCAATTAAGTTCATGTTATATTGGAAGTTCTCCTGATAATATCGAGGGAATTTTTGATGGTTACAAAGAGATGGCACTATTATCTAAATTTGGTGGAGGAATCGGTTGGGATTGGAATCAAATCAGAGCTTTAGGTGGTGTTATTGATGACCATAAAAGTGCTGCTGGTGGAACAGTTCCATTTCTTAAAATCACAAATGATATTGCACTAGCTGTTGACCAACTAGGAACTAGAAAAGGTGCAATTGCAGTCTATCTTGAGCCTTGGCACATGGATATTGTGGATTTCATTGATTTAAAGAAAAACTCTGGTGAAGAAAGAAGAAGAGCTCATGATTTATTCCCAGCTCTATGGATTACAGATTTATTTATGGAAAGAGTTTTAGAAGATGCTCATTGGACTTTATTTGACCCTTATGAAGTAAAAGATTTATCTGAGCTTTATGGTGATGAGTTCAAAAAAAGATATACAGAATATGAAAATGATGAATCAATTACAAAAAACATAATGAAAGCAAAAGATTTATGGAAAAAAGTTTTAACTTCATATTTTGAATCTGGAAGTCCATTCTTATGTTTCAAAGATACAGCAAATAGAGCAAATCCAAATTCACATGTTGGACATATTAGAAGCTCAAATCTTTGTACAGAGATTTTCCAAAATACAAAACCTAATCACTATAAAATCAAATTAGAGTTTGTAGATGGAAGCATTGAAACTTATGAAGAAGAAGAGTTAATCATTGTTGATGGTGGAATCACTAAAAAAGCAAATAAAGTTTCAGCACTTGATAGTGTAAATGGTAAAAAAGTATTTATCGTTGAAAAAGAAAAAATTGATGGTGACACAGCTGTTTGTAACTTAGCATCTGTAAATCTTTCAAGAATTAACACAAAAGAAGACATCGAAAGAGTTGTTCCTATAGCTGTTAGAATGCTTGATAATGTTATTGATTTAAATTTCTATCCATTAAGAAAAGTAAAAGCAACAAACTTAAAATCAAGAAGTATAGGTCTGGGTGTTATGGGTGAGGCTGAAATGTTAGCTGAATACAGACTTGTTTGGGGTTCAAATGAACACTTCAAAAAAATCGACCAAATTATGGAAGCAATTTCATATAATGCAATTAAATCAAGTTCAGATTTAGCGACACAAAAAGGTATTTATCCAACTTTTGAAGGTTCTAAATGGTCTTTAGGTATTATGCCACATGACCACGCTCCTCAAGCTGTAAATGCTCTTGTTGATAAAGATTTATTTGATGCTTCTTATGATTGGGATGTTTTAAGAGAAAAAGTAAAAAAAGATGGAATGAGAAATGGTTACTTAATGGCTGTTGCTCCAACTTCATCTATTTCAATTCTTGTTGGAACTACACAAGCTATTGAGCCAGTTTATAAAAGAAAATGGTTTGAAGAGAACTTATCAGGATTAATTCCAGTTGTTGTTCCAAAACTATCTCCTGAAACTTGGAATTATTACACACCTGCTTTTGAAATTGACCAATTACAAGTTATTAAAGCAGCAGCAATTAGACAAAAATGGATAGACCAAGGTCAATCTACAAATATCTTCATGAGCTTAGATAAAGCAAGTGGAAAATACTTACATGAAATCTATACATTAGCTTGGAAATTAGGACTTAAATCAACATATTATTTAAGAAGCCAATCACCTGAAGCAAAAAATGATGTAGAAGATAGAAGTATGGAGTGTAGCGGTTGTCAATAGGATAACCTTACACTTTTTCAATACAAATAACCATTCAAACATAATAAAATTTTAGAAAAAAGCAGAGGACTTCAAATGGAGCGAAAAACCATATATAACCCAGACTCAAAAGAGAGCCTAAACGATAGAAGAATTTTTGGTGGAAATAGTGATGGAATGATTAATTTTACTAAAATGAAATATCAATGGGCATTAAATCTTTGGGATACAATGGAAGCTAATACTTGGTTTCCAAAAGAAGTTCAAATGACAGGTGATGCAAAAGATTATAAGTTTTTAACAGAACCTGAAAAAAGAATGTACGATTTAGTTTTATCTCAACTTATTTTTATGGATTCATTACAAACAAATAATCTAATGGATAATATAAATCCATATATCACAGCTCCTGAAATAAACGCTTGTCTTTCAAGACAATCTTATGAAGAGGCAAATCATAGTAAATCTTACGCAGTTATGGTTGAGTCAATTTCTGATAACACAGACCAAATCTATGATATGTGGAAAAATGATGCAAAACTAAGAGAAAAAAACAATTATATAGCAGCTGTTTATAAAAACCTTTCGGGTGAAATTACAGATGAAAAAATCGTTTTAGCACTTTTTGCAAATCAGATTTTAGAAGGATTATACTTTTATGCAGGATTTGCAGCTATGTATGCCCTTGGAAAATCAGGAAAAATGCTTGGAAGTTCACAAATGATTAGATTTATCCAAAGAGATGAAGTAACTCACCTTTTACTTTTCCAAAACATGATAAACAGTGTTAGAAAAGAAAGACCAGAACTATTCACAGCCCAGCTTGAAGAGACTGTAAGAGGAATGTTCAGAAAAGCAGTAGAACTAGAATCAGCTTGGGGTTCATATATCACTCAAGGACAAATCTTAGGTTTTACAGATGCAATTATCAAACAATATATTCAATACCTAGCAGACAAAAGATTAGACGCAGTTGGATATAAACCAGAATACAATGTAAAACACCCTATTCCATGGGTTGATGGATACGCAAGTTTTAATGACCAAAGAACGAATTTCTTTGAAGGAAATGTAGTGAATTATTCAAAAGGAAGCATCGACTTCGACGATTTTTAAAAAAAGAAGATTTTCTAATCTTTCTTTTTGCCAATCTCTGCGTTGGCGCTCGTATTTTATGGACTCACTTACTCTAGTAAGCTCCTCCCTAAAATCCAATCACCGCCTTGACCTTAACAAAAATAAAAATCATAAAATCTCTTTTTGGAGAACTTAATTGGAAGAAATTTATAAAAGTAACTTTTTTGATTTATTTGAATTTACAATTGAAGATACTTTTGCTACAAGAGTAAATTTACAGGTAGATGGTGAGTTTTATCATAAAGGATTTATTTTTAATCAGAATGATAAATGTGGAGGATGGGATTTATATAAATATATAAATCATATTGCGTTGATAAAGTATAATTCAAAATTAGATTGCTGGGAATTAGTTTTTTTCTCTTCTAATGAAAGTTCAAATAAGCTTATATCATATGTTCAACCAGAAATAGAAATATATCGTTTTTCAAAATTGGAATATTTAGAAAAATCCTTACTTCAAGGAACTTTTTTACTAAGACCTTCAATATACTATTTAAAGAATGAACATTGTAAAGCAAGATTGGATAATGAACATATAAATGAAAGATTCATTGGGACTGCAGAAGTCAAAGGTATAACTAAAAATGAGTGTCATAAAGTTTCTAATTTACGTGTAACTCAAATTGATTCCAACTTAAATCAATATATGTTATGTTTTTCTTACTCTTATGATACAAGATTATATAAAGAGTTTGAAGGTAGTGACGCATGTTTAGTTATCACAAATGTAGATGAATTCTATAAAAGAATAGAAAAGGAACTACAGGGATATCTCTGTATATCTAAAAGAGTTTCTTACAGTACAATTATGGATAACCTTGGATTAATGTTTACTAAAGATATAAATTATTTTATACAAAAAGAGTATAGATATGTTTGGACTAATTTTGATAATCCCATATTATGTAATCCTCAAGACCTTTTTAATTCAAATATAAAACATATTGAAGAACTTATTCCAAATAATATAAAGATAAATATCGGTTCTATCGAAGATATTGCATATATTCTAGATAAAGAAGGTAATAAAATAAATCCTAAACTTTGTTAATTCGATTGATTACTTTTTTTGTTTTACTTATTCTATTTTTTTTCTGATGTTTCATTTTTCATTGTTATTTCAATAACAAACTTTTTAGTTAAAATACTATTAGAAAATAGTTGGAGAAATATTTAAAATGATAAAAATAAGCCATTTAGACCATTTAGTTTTAACAGTAAAAAATATAGATAAAACAGTAGATTTCTATACAAATGTTTTGGGTATGGAAAAAGAGATTTTTAAAGGCACAAGGGTTGCTCTAAAATTTGGTAATCAAAAAATCAATCTACACTTATTAGGAAGCGAATTTGAGCCAAAAGCGTTTAATGTTAAAGATGGTAGTGCTGATTTGTGTTTTATCATAAATACGCCTTTAAATGAAGCAAAAAACTATATAGAGTCTTTAGATATAAAAATTGAAGAGGGAATCGTAAGTCGAACGGGAGCTATGGGTGAAATAGAATCTATTTATTTACGAGACCCTGATAAAAATCTTATTGAGCTATCAAACTATAAAAGCAAGTAAAACTTGCTTTTATTTAAAACTTCGTTTCATCGTGATAAAACTTATTAACCCCATTAAATCCCTCTAAAAAATATAAAAAGTGATTAACTTCTTCTATCTCTTTTTCTGTGATTTTGCCTTTCATTGAGGGCATTACTTTAAAGTGTCGGATTACTCCCTCTAAACAGATAGTTTTTGATAAATCTGGATTGTATAAATAGTCTTTTAGAAACTCATTTGTTTGGTGCAGATGAAACTCCATATCTTCTTTATTTCCAATTTGTTGTTTTAGTCTAAATGAGATTTCATTTCCTGTTGGAGCTTTTAAATTTAGGGTTTTATTGTTTTCTTCGATAAAGTTTTTCATTAAGAGTGGAATTGGCATTGATTTTTGATGACACTCCATACACTTGTTTTCAAAGATTTTTTCACCACTATTATAAATATCTCTATTGAACTCTTCTGGTAATTCATTGGCAAACATAGAGCCTATAAAGGCAAGGTTTAATGCTATTTTTTTCATAGTAACTCCTTTTTATAAATTCTAGCACAAAATTAAATATATTAAATTGTTTTGATAAAATTAATAAAATATAAAAAAGGTAATTTATGGCTTTAGAAATAGAAAGAAAATATCTTGTTGATTTAGAAAAACTTGGTACTTTAGAAAATGGAACTAGAATAAAACAAGCTTATCTTTCAACAAATAAGGAAGCAGTTGTAAGAGTTAGAGTTAAAAATGACAAAGCATATCTAACAATAAAAGGCTCAAATATTGGAGTTACAAGATTAGAGTTTGAATATGAAATTCCGTTAGATGAAGCAAATGAGATGTTAGATAAATTATGTCAAAAACCAGTGATTGATAAAACAAGATATTTGATAAATCATGAAAATCATATTTGGGAACTTGATGTCTTTTATGGAGAGAATGAGGGTTTAGTTGTAGTTGAAGTTGAACTTTCAAGTGAAGATGAAACTATAATTTTGCCTTCTTGGGTAAAAGAAGAAGTAACAACAGACGCAAGATATTACAACTCAAATCTTATGAAACACCCATTCAAAGATTGGCAAAAATAAAGGGAAATTATATCCCTTTATTTTAAGCTATTAAAAGTTTTTTTAAATCATCTTTTGCATTTGTTGTAAGTGTTAGATTAAAGTTTTCTGCTAAGAAGTTGAAAATATCTTCATTTACGAATTGTGGAGGTTTTGGTCCTAAATAGATATTTTGTACACCTAAAGAGAATAAAGCGAGTAAAACAATCACAGCTTTTTGTTCCATCCAAGATAATACAATTGATATTGGTAAATCATTGATTGGAGTGTTTAATGCTCCGCTTAAAGCTTTAGCAATTTCAACTGCACCATTTGAGTCATTACATTGACCTAAGTCTAAATATCTTGGAATTCCAGTTCCTTCAATTTCTCCAAAATCAATATCATTGAATCTGAATTTACCACAAGATGAAGTGATGATTACACAATCTTTTGGTAAAGATGAAGTTAATTCTCTATAATATTCTCCACCTTTCCCTGGTGCATCACAACCAGCAACTACGAAGAATTGTTTAATTTTTCCTTCTTCTAATGCTTTTAAAATTTGTGGAGCTAAAGTAAGAACTGTTTTATAATGATGACCAGTTGTTAATGTTGTATCTTCATTAAAATCAATTCCATTTGCATCAGGGCACTCTAAAGTTCTTTTGATTAAAGCATCAAAGTTATCATTTTCAATAGGAGTTGAACCCTCAACACCTACAATTTTGTAAGTGAATAATCTATCTAAATACCCACAATTTTTCTTTGGAGGAACAATACAATTTGTATTTACTACAAAAGTTCCAGGGAATTTCTCCATTAGTTTTGCTTGGTCAAACCATGCTTTTCCTACATTTCCTTTTAGGTGTTTATATTTTCTTAGTTCTGGGTAACCATGAGCTGGTAACATTTCAGAGTGAGTGTAAATATTTATACCTTTATCTTGTGTAGCTATTAACAGTCTTTCAAACATCTCTAAATCATGTCCAGAAACTAAAATAGCTTTTCCCTCAACTTTATTCTGAGTTACTGTAACAGGAGTTGGAATACCAAATTTATTAGTGTGAGTATTTGATAATCTATCCATTACTAAACTTCCAGCTCGTCCAATTTTCATTAGTTGATTGATATGGTCGTTGAAGTTGAAGTTTACATTTGTAAGAGTGAAATAAAGTGTTTCACTCATAACATCATCAATCTCTTTTGTAAGTTCTGGTTTAAAAGTATTTAAATGCTCTCTATATGCACTAAGACCTTTTAATCCAAAAATCATAATATCTTGAAGTCTTGAAAGATTTTCATCTTTTCCACAAGTTCCAACAACTGCACCAGTACTTCCACATCCACCTTTTTGACTCATTTCACATTGATAACAAAACATACTCATAATATAAAATCCTTTTAAATTTTTCTGGGATTATATGGTTTTATAAAGAACGTTACATTGATACAAATCAATACAAGTTTATGTTTTGTAAGTTATAAAATCCTAGAATACGAACTTTAGATTAAAGGATTATTTATGTCAAAAGAGAGAATTAAAGATTTTATAGACAAACAATTTGAAAATTTAGATGATTTTTCTTATAAAGTAGAATCTGATGAAAATCATATTTATGCAATTTTTACAGAAGTTTTAAGTGAAAAGGTAAATTTAGAATTAACTTTTAAACTATTAGATGATGTTTTATATCTGCACTCGATTACTTATGGTTGGAAACCAGTAGAAAAAGGTGTTGCTAATAAATATTTTTGGATAGAACTTTTAAAAACAGTATCTTAAGCAGATACTGTTTTTGGAGGAAGTTTAGAGATAAACTCTTCAATTGAGTTGGCAACTCTTTTAGAGAATGCAACCGCTTCTACAACAGTTCGGGCACCTGTTACCACATCCCCTGAAGCAAATACACCACGTCTAGCTGTTATTCCATTTTCATCACTTTGTAGTAGTCCATTTTCACCTAAAGATAAACCAGTATTATTTCTTACGATTAAATCCCTTGCTGTTTGACTAATTGCAATTAAAATAGAATCAGCTTCTTCAAAATTTTCTCTATTTATCTCTTGATTTGTAGTCATATATCTAATACCTTTTTCTGTTAGTTCTAAAGGTAATTTGTGAAGATTGAATTTTACACCGTCTATTTTTGCATGATCAATTTCCATTTTTTCTGCATGCATATCCTCTTCACCTTTTCTATACATGATAGATACGTCATTTGCACCATTTCTAATAACAGTTCTTGCCACATCCATAGCTACATTTCCAGCACCAATTACAACAACTTTTTTACCTAAATCATAAGCTTTTGGAGTTTTTAGATAATCAATAGCAAAGTGAACATTTCCTAAACTTTCACCTTTAATTCCTAGTTTTTTAGGAGCCCAAACACCAGTTCCTATAAATATAGCATCAAAGCCATCCCTTTGTAAATCATCAAGAGTGATGTTTTTCCCTATCATGATATTTTTTCTAATTTTTACACCAATTTTTTTTAGAGTCTCTTCAACTTTATCTAAAATAGTTTTATCAAGTCTGAAATCAGGAATACCATATCTAAGAACTCCACCGATTTGGTTGTTTCCTTCATACATAGTTATGTTATAACCTTTTAATGCCATCATCATTGCTAAACTAATTCCAGCAGGTCCTGAACCAATTATTGCTATGTTTCTGCCATTTTGTACAGGTTTTTCAAACTCTCGATAATTCATATAATAAGTTGAGATATAGTTTTCTATTCCACCAACATTTACAGGAGTTGATTTTTTATTTAATACACAATGCCCCTCACAGTGCTTTTCATGGGGACAAACTAAAGAACAAATAATTGATAAGGGATTGTTATTAAATAGTTTTTCACCTGCTAATTTTATATCACCATTTAAAAAAAGTCTAATAATTTCTGCAATTGGAGTACCTACTGGACACCCAGTTTGACATTTTGGTTTTTTACAATCTAAACAAGTTTGAGCTGAATTTATAATGTGTTGCATCTTCCCTCTTTTGTAATTAATGAATAATTATAACAAATTAATTAAATTATTAAATTAATTTCTTTAAATAAGCAAATATTCTGGTTATTCTATTAAGTAATTATGTATAATGTCGAACTTTAAATAATTGTTCAAAAAAGGATAATAATGTCTCTTGTTAAGAAGGTGCTGTTTTTAATAATTTTATTTCTTGGGTTTATAATCTATTCTGTATACGATTTTAATTATGATTCACAAACAAATAGTCAAAATCTTGTTTCTAATATTAATGAAATAAAAGATAATGACACTGGATTAATCGATAAAATTATCAATATGTTCCCTTCTTTAGATGATAAAGAGACAAAACCATTTAGTCTTGTATTGACAAAAAAAGATGGTATGGTTATTATGGATGGTATATTTGCCAATGAAAAAGATACTAAAAAAGTTTCTGAGATTTTAAATATTAATCGAGATGGTGAATATACTTATGAAGAAAATGTAATTATTGATGAAGTTTTATTATCAAAAATTGCAACTGTAATTGCATCTTTTAAAGATTTCTTTGAAGATGGTGCAAAGCTTTCAATAATGAATGAGGAAGTTTTTTTATCTGGTGTATTAAAAGATCCAAATCAATACTCTTTATTAGATTCTATTCTTTCAAGAATTGATGTTAGCATGGTTAAAGAGATTAGTATTGCAAATCCTACACTTATTAATAATGAAAATGACCAAGAAACAGCTACAAATTCACTTTTTACTGTTGCTCAAACAAATAATCAAGCAAAAGTTGCTTTAACTCCTAATGAGATTCAATTACAAATTAACGAAATTTTAACTGAGAAAAAGATTGCTTTTGAAAGAAGAAGTTCAACTGTTACTGAGGATTCAAAAATTACAATTGTTAAAATAGCAGATATTTTAAAAGAGCATAAAAATATAAAACTTGAAATTGCTGGACATACAGATTCAAGAGGTGAAAATGCTTTAAATAAAAAGATTTCACAAGATAGAGCAAATAGTGTTAAAGATATTTTAACCTCTTTAGGTATAAATGCAGATAGATTAAAAGCTGTTGGATATGGTGAAGAGTTTCCAATTGCTAAAGATGATGAAAATGGTTTATCAGAGATAAACAGAAGAGTAGATTTTAATATTCTAGGAGAATAAGTTCATGTTAGAAATAGCTTCATTAATAGTAGTAAATTTAGTAATAGCGGGATTCATTGGTTTCCTGATTGGTTTTATTATAGGGCGAAATAGTTTTCCTAAAATTAAATCTATAGGAAATGATAGTAAATCGGATGATTTAAGAAGTGAAAGGATGAAACACTCTTTAAATCCTATCTTTAAAAAGAACTCAACTTTAGATTTTAAACCATTAATTTTATCTACTCCAAAACCAACTGGGAAAGATAATTTAACAAAAATCAAAGGTATTAACACAAAAATTGAAACAGATTTAAATAATCTAGGGATTTACCATTTTGAACAAATCTCAAAATGGTCTAATAAAAACTCTGAATGGATTGAAGAGTTTTTATTACTTCCTGGAATTGCTAGAAGTTACCAATGGGTTGAACAAGCAAAAATCTTACACTCTGGTAAAGACACTGCTTATAGTTTACAAGTTGAAAATGGAGAGGTTGAAGTAGATTAAAATTAATCTACTCCTTTATTTTTACTACATATCTTCCAACAGCTTTTCCTGAAAGCAAATGCTCATAAGCTGTTTTTATTTCATCTAATGTGATTTCATTTATAATAGTATTTAAACTATTTATTTTCCATCTACTTGCAAGTTTTTCCCAAGCAGCTTGTTTTTTCTCTAATTTACATTCAACTGAGTCAATTCCAATTAATCTTACACCTCTTAAAATAAACGGAAATACATTTGTATTTAATTCTGATGATGATGTTAAACCACAACAAGTAACAACACCATCATATTTAACCTCTTTTAGAGCATTTGCAAGTATTTTTCCACCAACTGTATCAATAACACCTGCATATTTCTCACTTAACATAGGTTTATTTGATTGTTCTTCAAATTCTTCTCTTAAGATTACCTCTTTTGCACCAATTTTTTTAAGAAAATCAACTCTTTCACTTTTTCCAGAAATGGCAATTATGTTGTATCCTAGTTTGCTTAATATTGCAATTGCAATTGAACCAACACCACCAGTTGCTCCAGTTACTAAAATATCTCCACTTTCAGGTTTTATTCCATTTTCTATTAATTCATTTACACTTAAAGCTGCTGTTAATCCAGCTGTTCCAAAAGTCATAATCTCTTTATCTGAAATTGAATCGGGAATTCGGGCAACCCAAGCAGCTGGAACTTTTACGAATTGAGCATGTCCACCATTTGTATTCATTCCCATATCATAACCAGTTACTAAAACTCTTTCTCCTATTTTAAAAATAGGTGATGTTGACTCAAAAACTGTACCTGATACATCAATACCAGTTACATGAGGGAATGTTCTAGTAACTCCAGGATTCCCAATAGAGCTAAGAGCATCTTTATAATTTAGTGAAGAGTATGTCACTTTTATAACAACTTCTTTTTCTTCGCATTTTGGTATGCATATATCTTGTATTCCAGATGTAAACTCTTTATCTGCTATTTTCTCAACTACAAAAGCTTTCATCTTTATCCTTAATTATTTACTTATGTTAAAACTTTAGCTAAAATATTACAAAAGTGCAAGAACTAACTTTTAAGATAGGTACTATCTAAAAGTATACTATAGGAATTATTATGACTAAAGAAGTTGAAATTAATTATGATGAGAGTATTGATAAATGCGCCGTTGAGACAGCTATTGACGTATTAGCAGGGAAATGGAAGATTCTAATTTTATGGTATTTAAAAGATGAAAAGAAAAGATTTAATGAACTTCAAAAATTACTTCCCCGTGCAACCCAAAAGATGTTAATACAAAAACTAAGAGAATTAGAAAATGATGGTTTAGTTTTTAGGAAAGTTTATCCGATAGTTCCACCAAAAGTTGAATATTCTCTTACTGAATATGGAAAAACTCTAAAGCCAATTTTAAAACAACTTTATATTTGGGGCGATATTCATAAAAAATCTTTTCCTAATAAGTAGATTTTTTACTTAAATAGAAATAGATTATTAAACTAATTCCTGCACTTGATAATATTGTAGACATAATCACAATTTGGTATCTAACTGCAATTAATGGGTCTACCCCTGAGAGAATTTGTCCTGTCATCATTCCAGGAAGTGAAACTAATCCCACAGCTAATAAAGAGTTTATTTGAGGAATTAGAGCTGATTTAAATGCTATT
The DNA here is from genome assembly GCA_038248665.1 of Campylobacterales bacterium. GTDB lineage: Bacteria > Campylobacterota > Campylobacteria > Campylobacterales > Arcobacteraceae > Aliarcobacter. Next base: position 112,325 of record JBBRXF010000001.1, read on the forward strand.
TTTCTTGCATTTTCAAAAGATTCATTTCGTTCTAACTCTTTTTCAAATCTTTCAATTGCTAAAGATATTACATTCATTGAATTAGCAAGTATCATCCCAGCTATTGGGATTACGTATCTTGGTTCATAAAAAGTATCAAAATCTAATATAAAATTTATAATCAAAACAAGATGTAAAATTGATGATAAACCCAACGATAATACAATTTTATAAAAGTGATTAAATGATTTATTATGCGTATTTCTAAGACTTATCCATGTTGAAATCAAAAGCATAAAAGATAATATTACAATTCCTAAATATAAATCTTTATTTTCAAAAATATATATAAGTACATAACCTACTAATAAAAGTTGAATTATCATTCTTATTGTTGAATAAACTATCTCACTTTTATTGTCTGCCCATTTATAATAGTAATAGGTCACAACTAACAATGGAATTAGTGAATATAATAAATTTATTAAAGGTATATTTTGCATGAAAAATTCTATCTAAATAAATAGCTAATTTAATTTAAAATCAATAGGCACTTCAAAATCTAAATACTCTTTGTTAACAATCTTGTTATCGTAAGGTTCAAAGTGTTTAGTATCATATAAAGCATTTAAAGCTGCCTTATCAAGTCTTTCTTTATCACTTGATACAAGAAGTTTAATTTCACTAAAAATGCCGTTTTGAAGTACTCTAAAGCTTACAATTACTTTACCCTCTTCTTTTAATTTTTTTGATATTGTTGGATAAGTTTTATTTTTGTTTATCTCTTCTCTTAATCTATTTCTATATTGATTCATATATTCTTGATTATTTACTTTTTCTTCTTGAGACACACTGTGAGTTGTTGATGGTTTAGCTTCTTGAGTAGATATATTTTGAGATTGAATCTCCTCTTTTATCTCAGCTTTTTCTTCTTTTGTAATTTCTAAAGCTTTAGTTATTGTGGGCGTAAATGTTTTTTTAGGAAGCTCTTTTTTTACAATCTCTTTTTTTTGTTCAATTTTGGGTTCAACTACTTTTTCTTGAGTCACTTCTTTTTTTATTTCAGTCACTTTTGAGAGTTGAAGTTTTAGACTATTGTTTTGGATTTGTTTAGTAGATTCAATTTTAGTAGTTTTGAAAAAGTTAATTATAGATAGATGTAATAATAGGATTAAAATAAAACTGATTGTAATTATAAATCTATTCATTAGTTTATAATTAGTTTTTTAATAAATCTTTTAAACTATCTTTCGGATTTTTTCCATCTAATATAAGTTTTACTTCATTGGCAATTGGTGTATAAATATTGTGATTATTTGAAAGATTATGCACAGCTTCTGCTGTTTTTATTCCTTCTGCAACTTCACCTAACTCTTTTAAAATTTCATCAAGATTTCTATTAGAAGCAAGTCCAAGTCCAACTCTATAATTTCTACTCATTGTAGAGTTTGCTGTTAAAAAAAGATCTCCTGCTCCACTTAAACCTAAAAAAGTTGATTTTTTAGCTCCAAAGTATTTACCAAATCTCTCCATCTCAACTAAACCTCTAGCAATTAATGAAGCTTGGGCATTTTTACCTAAATGTAATCCCTCACAAATTCCACTTGCAATTGCTAAAACATTTTTATAAGCTCCTGCAACTTCAGCACCTATTACATCAGAGCTATAATAAGTTTTAATAAAATTTGGGAAAAAAGGAGAAAACTTTTCAAAAAGTTTTTTTGAATTAGAATTTATTACTAAAGCACATGGTAATCCTTGTTTAACTTCAGTTGCAAATGATGGACCTGAAATAAATCCTATGTTTTTATTTGGAACATAATCAGCATAAATTTCATTTAAAAATTGCCCACTTGAAGCTTCAATTCCTTTTGAGGCCACAAGAATTTTTTGCCCATTAAAAACAAAATTTTCTTTTAACCAAGACCGAATCTCTTGAGCTGGAATTGCAATAATTAAATATTTACACTCTAATGCAGTTTTTAAATCAACAAAGTTTTCAATATCTCTAGGAGTTCTAGAACTAATCAAACATTTTTGTTTTTGTGAAAGTGCAAAATGAAGAGCTTGTCCCCATTTCCCTGCACCAATAACTGCAATAGAGTTATTTTTCATTAAGATAATCTTTCTTTTAATAGGTCATTTACTTTTGCAGGATTTGCGCTACCTTTTGATTCTTTCATAGTTTGTCCTACAAAGAAACCAAATAGTTTGTCTTTACCTGATTTATATTCATTTACTTTATCTTGATTTGCTGCAAGAATTGAGTCAATGATTGCTAATAGTGCACCATCATCAGAGACTTGTTTAAGTCCTAGTCTTTCAATGGCTGCATCAACATCTGTTGACTCTTTTTCTATTAGGAAATCTAGTACTTCTTTTGCTGCTTTTCCTGAAATTGTATTATCTTCAATTCTTTTTACAATAGTTGCTAAAGTTTTTGCATCAATAATTGAATCTTCAAGAGAAGCACCCTCTTTTAATCTTGCAAGTAATTCAACAGTTAACCAAGTTGTAGCATTTTTTGCACTAATTCCCTCAGACATCATTTCATCAAAGTATTTAGCCATTTCTAAACTTGCAGTAATAACTGAAGCGTCATACTCTTTAAGTCCAAAATCTTTTACAAATCTCTCTTTTTTTTCATCTGGAAGTTCTGGAATTACTGAATATTTAGCAAGCATTTCATCTGTAATAATTACAGGTAAAAGATCTGGGTCTGGAAAATATCTGTAATCAGCAGCATCTTCTTTTCCTCTCATAGATCTTGTTTCACCACTATTTGGATCAAAAAGTCTTGTTTCTTGAACAATCTCTTTTGAATGAACTCCATCTTCCCATGCTTCAATGTGTCTATTTACTTCATAAGCAATTGCTTTTTCAATAAATTTAAATGAGTTCATATTTTTGATTTCACATCTAGTATAAAGATTTGTATCACCTTTTGGTCTAATAGAAACATTTACGTCACATCTGAAAGACCCTTCTTGCATATTTGCATCACTGATTCCTAAATATCTTACAATTGAGTGTAGTTTTTTTAGGTATAAAAGAGCTTCTTCAGCACTTCTCATATCAGGTTCAGAAACGATTTCAAGTAGTGGAGTTCCTGCTCTATTTAAATCAACATGAGAAACACTTCCTGCATGGATATTTTTTCCAGCATCATTTTCTAAGTGAGCTCGTGTTACTCCAATAGTTTTTTGTCTACCATCTGGAAAATCAATTACTAATTCACCAAGTCCAACAACTGGAACTTCAAATTGAGAAATTTGATAACCACTTGGTAAATCTGGATAGAAGTAGTTTTTTCTATTAAATACTGATTTTTGATTTATTTGTGCTTTTAGTGCAGTTCCAAGCATAATTGCTTTATGAACTGCTTCTTTATTTAAAACAGGTAATGCTCCTGGCAATCCTAAACAAGTTGGACAAACATTTGTATTTGGTTCTTCTCCAAAACTTGTAGCACATGAGCAAAAAAGTTTACTATTTGTATTTAATTGTGTATGTACTTCTAGTCCTATGATAACTTCAAACATCTATTTCCTTTATTTAAGTATTTTTATATCAGCTATTAATTTTTGTTTTTCAAAATAATCTTTAAGATATTTTTTTTCTCTTGAGCTCATAATATCATTGAATATTTTTGGTTTAACTGTTTCAAATCCAAGTGTACTTGTTCCTTCTTTTCTTACAATAAATAGAGCTATGAATTGTTTATTTGCTGTAAAAATAGGAGTAAAACTATTTGTTTTAGTTTCATTTAACATGAATTGCATTTGAGGTTGTAAGCTATCTGAACCTAATTTTAATGGAGTTTTAACTACATCATCAGCAATTACCATTGGATTATTTATAGCACCCATTAATGAAGCTTTGTTTTTAGAAGTATATTGATTTACTTCATAAAATTTTGAAGTTGAATATTTATCTTTATTTTTTTCATAATATAGTTCCATATCTTCTTGACTTGCAATTGCCAATTGACCTTTTACTATTTTTTGAATTAGTTTTTGTCTAATTACAGCATCTTTTGCTTCATTTTCAAAAAGTTCATAGTTTCCATATTTTTGTTTTACAACAGATTTAAAAGTATATAAATCCATACCATTTGCACTAGCTAATTTTTCAATATAATCATTTATATCAAAAATATCAGCACTGATATTATTATCTCTTACAGCTTGTTCGTATAGAGCTTTATCAATTAATAAGCCAACAGCTTCATTTTTACCAAGTTTGTTCTCAACCATTGTTTTATTAATATCATAAATAGTGATTGGTTCATCATTTACAGTTAGAGCAAGACCATTTTCCACATCGGCTAATAATATTCCTGAACTCACAAGTAACGCTAAAAAAAGTTTGTACATAATAATTCCTTTTTCATAAAGCAGATATTTTACCAAAAAAATGGTAAATATCTGTTTTGTTGAAAATAAAGATTATTAATTCTTAGCTTTAGTAACTCTATTGATTAGATAAAAGATTGAATTATAATCAAGACCTGACTCTTCACTTAATCCAATTTCACAAGTTTTAGATGTAGAAAATGCCATTTTAGCATCTTTTGTTTGCTCTTTTAAAGCTCTTAAAGCAGATTTATTTAGCTCTGGAAAATTAAATCCTCTATCTCCTGCAAATCCACAACATTTTACATCTGCTGGAACTATTACATTTGTAGAACATAATGACGCTAAAGTTTTAAATTTGTCTTCTAATCCCATTTTTCTTGAACTACAAGTTGTATGAATTGTAATTGGTTCATTTATTGCTGTAAATTCTAAATCTTTTGTTAAGAATTGTAATGCAAATTCAATTGGCTCAAAAATATCAAGCTTGTGTGAAAAACTCTCCATCATTTTTTTAGTACAAGGACTTGTATCACATAAAATTGGATATTCACCAAATTCACTAGCATTTAATAAAGCAAGTTCTAGTTGTGAAGATTTTGTGTGTGCTGCTTCATCAAAACCTTTTGAAGAAAATGGCATACCACAACATAAATTAGGTAAATCTTCAGGGAATAATATTTGGTAACCAGCTTTTAATAATAGCTCAACTGTTGTATCAAATAGTTGTTTTTCTTCTTTTGAAACAGCGTTTAATCCCATACTTCTATTTATACATGAAGGGAAATATACTACTTTTTTGTCACTTACTTTTTGCTCGAAATTTAGATTTATGTTTGTTCCTATTGGCATTGTAACACTCCATTTAGGAATAGAACTACTTAAATCTCTAAATGTTTTAGTCATTGTTTCCATGCTAGGAGTTCCTAGAACTTTATGAATGAAGTTTGCACTATGAAGTCCAAATCTAACACCTTTTAGAGTAGTTGAGAAATTATTTGCTACAAAATTTGCAATTGATTTTCCAGTATTTGAAATTTGTTCAGCTCTTAAATGTTTTGTTAAACTTCCTGTGTCAATTTTTACTGGACATGCAGTTGAACATAAACTACAAGTTGCACAAGTTTCAATTCCATCATATTGGTATAAATCTTTGTACTCACGTGCTTCTTTATCATTTCCAATTGCTTCAAGTCTTGAAATCTCTCTATTTATTACAATTCTTTGTCTTGGAGTTAAAGTTAACTCATTTGATGGACATGTAGGTTCACAAAATCCACACTCAATACATTTATCAACAATTTCATTTGTTGCTGGAAGTGTTTTAAGATTTTTAAGATGAGCTTGGGCATCATCATTTATAATAACACCTGGATTTAAAAGTCCTTTGGGGTCAAATAGATTTTTGATTTTTTTCATCATAATATAGGCATCGTATCCCCACTCTACTTCAATAAAGGCTGCCATGTTTCTACCAGTTCCGTGTTCTGCTTTTAAACTTCCTTGATATTTAACGGCAACTGAATGAACAACTTCATTCATTAAATCATCATATCTTTTTATCTCTTTTGGATCTGAGAAATCTTGTGTAAATACAAAGTGGAAGTTTCCTTCAAGTGCATGTCCGAAAATTAAAGCTTCAGAGTAACCATGTTTTTTAAATAGTTCTTGAAGTTCTAGGGTAGCTTCTGCTAAACACTCAATTGGATATGCAACATCTTCAATAATTACTGTTGTTCCTGTAACTCTTACAGCTCCTACTGCTGGAAATAAACCTTTTCTGATTTTCCAATAAAGAGTATATTCTGCTACATCTTTTGTAAAATAAATATCTCTAACAACAGAAAACTCTTTTAATAACTCTTCAATTTGAGCTGTTTGAATATCTAATTGTTCATCACTTATTGCTCTTGTTTCAATTAAAAGTGCAGTTACATTTTCATCTAAATCTTTTATAAATGAAGGCATTGCGGGGTCATTTTCAATACTTTTTAACCCTGCTCTATCCATTAATTCAACTGCTTCAACATTTATTTTATTTGCATCTTTTGCAAGTTTTAATTTTGTAACAGCTGAACATGCCTCATTCATATCTTTAAAATAAATTAGTGAACTAGCTTTATCTTTTAAATCTTCAACTGTGTAGTAAGTTATTTCTTCAATAAAGGCTAAAGTTCCTTCACTTCCAATGATTAAGTGTTCAAGAATCTCAAACTCATCACTAAAATCAATTAAAGCATTTAGTGAGTAACCACATGTGTTTTTGATTTTGAACTTTCTCTCAATTTTTGCTCTTAACTCTTCATTATTTTTTGTATCATCTGAAAAGCTTTTTAACTCTTTCAGGAAATCAGCATGAGTTTTTCTAAAAGAGTCTTTACTCTCTTCACATCCCGTATCTAATTTTGAACCATCACCAAAGATTAACTTCATTGATTTTAGAGTTTTATATGAGTTTTGTGAAATTCCACAACACATTCCAGATGCATTATTTGCAGCAATTCCACCAATCATAGCAGCATTAATACTAGCTGGATCTGGACCGATTTTTTTAGAATATCTTGCTAATAATCCATTTACTTGAGCACCTGTAAGTGCAGGTTGAAGTGAAATATAACTAACATCATCTGCAATTTTAAAGTTACTAAAGTTTCTTGATGTAATTATTAAAATTGAGTCACTAATTGCTTGACCTGAAAGTGAAGTTCCAGCAGCTCTAAAAGTTATGCTTAGATTCATTGAATTTGATAATTCAATAATATCTTGAACCTCTTTTGCATTATCTGTTTTGATTACTATTTTTGGGATTAATCTATAAAAAGATGCATCTGTTCCATAAGCTAAAGTATGAAGCTTATCAGTGAAAATCTTTTTCTTTGAAATCTTATTTATAATTTGATTATAAAAATCTTGGTATTTACCTTCTAACATTTTTTTCCTTTTTTATTTTTTATTTTGTGAGAAAAAATTAATTGCTATTCGAGTCGTGGTACCGTATAAATTCTTTGTTGAGGGTCATAAATAAAAGAGTACATTTTATCTTTTATTTTAAATATCATATTGAAGATTAGTTTTAAAAAGTATTTGCTATTTTTCATATTACTTCTCATAAACTTTTACAAAAGGCAGATGCCTTTTGCAAAGTTATGCTTTTGGATTTATTCCAAAAAATTCTGGGAAAAACACAATTATCATAAGTACAAATATTTGAATAAGAATAAATGGTACTACACCTTTATAAATATCAATAGTTCTAACACTTGATGGAACTACCCCTTTTAAGTAAAAGAGTGAGAATCCAAAAGGTGGTGTTAAAAATGATGTTTGTAAATTCATTGCAATTAATATTGCAAACCAAACTGGACTAATATCTAAATTAGTGGCAATTGGAACTAAAATAGGAACAATTATATATGAAATTTCAACGAAGTCAATAAAGAATCCTAAAATAAATATTGCTAACATTGTAAATAAAATAAATGCGAATTTCTCATCACCTGGTAAATTCATCATAAAATGCTCAACAATTTCATCTCCACCTGTGTATGTGAATACCATTGAAAATGCTGTTGCCCCAATTAAAATACCAAATACCATAGATGTGATTTTTACAGATTCAAAAGCTGCTTCTTTTACCATATCTATTGAAAATGATCTATATAATACTGCTAATAAAATTGCTCCAATACAACCAACTGCTGATGACTCAGTAGGTGTTGCAATACCAGCAAAAATTGAACCTAAAACCATTACAATAAGTGTTAAAGAAGGAATAATTGCAATTAATGCAGCAATTACTTGTTTTGATTTAGACCCTCTTGATTCATCTTTTGGAATTGCTGGTGCCATATCTTTTTTGAAATACGATACTATTAATATAAATATTATATAAGCAGCAACAAGTGCAAGTCCAGGCCAAACAGCAGCTGCAAATAAATCACCTACAGGAACTTGAAAAACATCTCCTAAAATAATTAAAACAATTGAAGGAGGAATAATTTGTCCCAAAGTTCCTGAAGCACAAATTGTTCCAGTTGCAAGGGGAAGATTATATTTATACTTCATCATAACAGGAAGTGAAATAACACCCATTGCAACTACTGATGCTCCAACAACTCCTGTTGATGCAGCAAGTAAAGTTCCAACTAATACCGTAGAAATTGCAACTCCCCCTCTAACTTCTCCAAATAGAAAAGCCATTGATTCGAGTAGTTTTTCAGCAAGTCCAGTTTTTTGTAAAATAATTCCCATGAAAATAAACATTGGAACAGACATTAATATTGTATTTTGCATAATTGACATAATTCTATAAGGCATGAAATCGAACATTCCAAGACCTTCATCTAATCCATCAATTAAACCTTCCATTATTCCATTGTCAAAACCAACTTCAATGAAACCTGCTAATATTCCAAAAAATAGAGATACTGCTGCAAAAGTAAATGCTACTGGAAAACCAAATGCTAGCATTACTAATGAAGCAAAAAACATAACAATACCAATCATTTGTTTTCTCCTTTTTCATCAATATCAACAACATGGTGTTTATGTTGTTCTAATTCACATTTTAAATTTTCTATTTCACCTTTTAGATTGTATCCATCCATTGGTCTAAGACCTTTGTAAACATTTAGATTTTTTATAAAAAATCCAATTGATGTAATAATTAATAGTAAAAAAGATAATGGAATTAACGATTTTACAATCCATCTATATGGTAATCCACCTGGATCGCCACTTTGTTCATTCGAAGTAAAAGACTCAACTACATAAGGTACAGATTCAATTCCTATTAATAATGCAACAGGAAGAATAAATAACACAACTCCTGCCATATTTATTCTAGCTTTCTTTTTATCTGTTAATCTATCGTAAATAATGTCAACTCTTACATGACCATCTTCTTTTAAAGTATAAGATATACCTAATAAAATAACTACAGAAAATAGGTGCCATTCCATCTCTTGCATAGCGATACTACCTGTATTAAAAAAGTATCTCATAACAACGTCATAAGTTACATTTAATATCATCAGTACCATAACAAAAGCAGTAAAATACCCTATTATATCTGCAAATTTATCAAAACCTTTTTCTAGTTTTAATAGCATTATAATCCTTTTGTGATTTTATAAATAAGTCAAATAAACTTATTTGAGGTAGATTTATTTGAGTTATTTCAGATTTTGCAATCTAACTCCCTAAAAGAGAGTTAGAGGGGTTTTTTATAAATTGTCTTTTAGATATAAGTAGTCAGACATTTTTGTCCACTCTCTTGATTTTTTCTGATAAGCTTCTTGTGATTCTAAAACTTCTTTTACGATTGGAGACTCTTTTTTAACCTCTTCTAATAATTCAGCATTAGCTTTTTTCATTGCGTCCATAACAGGTTTTGGGAAAGTTTTAACTTTAATTGTTGGGAATTCAGTTAACATATTTGCCCATGCTTCACTACTCATATGGTAGTTTTGAATGTACATATCATAAGCTGATACTCTCATTGCTGTTAATAAAATTTGTTGTAAATCTTTTGGTAGTTTATTGTACGCTTCTTCATTTACCATAAATTGTAATTCAGTTGCTGGTTCATGCCAACCTGTGTAATAATATGGTGCTATTTTGTGGAATCCCATGCTCACATCCATACCTGGGCCAACCCACTCTAGTGCATCAATAGTTCCTCTTTCAAGTGATGTATATAATTCACCTGGAGCTATATTTGTAACTGATAATCCTAGTTTTGCCATAACTTCACCAGCAAATCCTGGAATTCTCATTTTTAGACCTTTTAAGTCATCAAGTGTATTGATCTCTTTTCTGAACCAACCACCCATTTGATTACCAGTATTTCCACCTGGGAATGCTAAAATACCATGTTTTTTATATGCTTTTTGCATTAATTCCATTCCACCACCGTAGTAGAACCATGCATATTGTTCAGGTGCAGTCATACCAAACGGCATTGTTGTAAATGGTAAAGTATCAATATCTTTACCTTTCCAGTAATATGATGCTGAGTGACCCATTTCATATTGGCCACCTTTAACCATATCTAAAATACCAAGTGGTGCCTTATGTTTATTTGCAGCGTCAATTCTGATTTGTAATCTTCCTTCAGACATCTCTTCTACAAGTTTTGACATATTTGTTGGTGAATCAATAAATGGAGTAAGAGTTGAACCCCAAGTTGTTGCCAACTTCCATTTGACAACTTTATCAGCTGCACTTGCTGCTGTTGATAAACCTGCAATTAATGCCGATGTAACTAGTAACTTTGTTGTAAATTTTAACATTTCATTTCTCCTTAGATTTGTTATTCTTAAATTCTAACTATACCAAATGATAATAATATGATATTTTAGCTTATTTTAAAAAGATAACCTGTGTCTACAACCGTATGAATATACTCTTTATTTAATATTTTTCTTACTCTTCTAATTAGACTTCGTATTGATTCTAAAGATACAAAACTGCCTTCCCAAACGTAATTCTCAATACTTTCATAGGTGATAACTTGATTCTTTTTACTAAGAAATAGATTTATTAAAAGTTTTTCTTTTTTTGTTAATCTTGTTTCTTGATTCTCAATTACAACAGTTGCTGATTTAAAATCAAAATATGAGTTTTCATCAAAATAGATTTTACTATCTTGAATATTGCAAAGTTTCTCAATTTTTATCTCTAATTCATCTATAAAAAATGGTTTTTTCAAATAATCATTACAGCCAAAATCGTACGATTGTTTTATTACATCCAATTCCACACTTGCACTTATAATTATTACTGGAACAATTTTGTAATATTCTCTTATTTTTTTTAGAATATTAATTCCATCTACATTTGGAACATTTATGTCCAAAATAAAACAAGAAAAGCCCTCCGTTATATTTTCATAAGCATCTGCACCATCAGTAAAAGAGACTACATTATAGTTTTTTAATTTTAATCTTTTTGTGATAGTTTCATTTAATTTTTTATTATCTTCTAAAAGTAGAATCTTCATTTTAAACCTTCTTATGAGGAAGTTTAATTGTAAAAACTACGTGATTTCCGTCATTTCTTACACTAATACTTCCTCTCATTTTTTCTTCAATAATTACTTTTGCCATATAAAGACCAAGGCCTGTTCCATCTTCTTTTGTTGTGAAATATGGTTCAAAGATTGAGTTTATGATCTTCTCATCAATTGCACCTGCATCATCAATTATTTCTATTGTATTTGAATTTGTTGAACGTTTAATATTAATATCAATAGTTCCCTTTTGATTTATAGGTAGATTTTTTTCTACAATTTTATTTTTTGCATTATTTATAATGTTTAATAAAACTTGTTTGAACTCATTTTCATATCCATAAATCAGTAACTCTTCATTTTCATTTTTATAATTAAAATTCATTTTAATATTTGAATAAAATACTTGTTTTCCAATTATCTCATTGATTTCATTTAAAGCTTTTGTAATAGAAAAGAGTTGTTTTTTAGTTGAAGGTTTTAAGAAGTTCCTAAAATCACTAAGTGTTTTTGACATATATTTTATTTGAATCATTGAATCATTTACAAACTCTTTTACCTCATCATCTTTTAACTCTTTTAAAAGGTAAGATGTTTGAATATCTTGAACAAGGGCAGATAACTCTACTAATGGTTCATTCCATTGGTGAGCAATTGCCGCAATCATATCACCCATTTCAGCTAATTTACTTTGTTGGATTAAAAACTGTTTTTGTTGAATTCTTTCAGTTATATCATCCATAATACAAACAATTCCACCAACACTTCCATCAATATTTTTATAAACAGCTTTATTTAAAATAATATGTTTCATCTCATTTGATTTTGTATAAAAGGTAAATTCAGAAGTACTTGTACTAAATGTATATAATAACTCTTTATCAATTTTTGTATTTGCTGTTGCAATTTTATGGGGGAAAAAGTCAAAGGCTGTTTTCCCTATTATCTCATCCCTTGAAGAGTTTACCAATGAAGCAAAACTTGTATTACATCCTAAAAATTTACCCTCAACATTTTTATAATAAATTGGATTAGGAATAGTATCAAGAAGTACTTTGTCAAACTCAATTCTATTTGAAAGTTCAAGTTCAAGTTTTTCTCTTCTTTGAATATTTGCTCTTAAAATTAAAACAACTATACTAAGAACAAAGATAATTAAAATAGAAATAATAAAAAACTTTGTATGTTCTCTATATGCAGATGCTGGCTCATTTATTATTAAAGGATTTTCAATATATTTACTTACATCTAGATTGAATCTTCGTAGTTCATTATAATCAAACATATAAAGATTTGGTGATTTCTCTAAAATTGGTATATCGGTGATTTTTTTACCACTTAAAACTTCTAAAGCCATTTTTGAAACATTTTCACCTTGTGCAACTGCAGAAGTTAACAGACCACCTACTATTCCACTATTTAAATAAAAATCCCAAAGACCATAAATAGGCACTTGGCTTACTCTTTTTACCTCATCAAAACTTTGTTTATGGGTAAAAAACTTTCCTGTTGTATCTTTGAATAAAAGTACAAATAGTATTGCACTATTCTCTTTATCTAAATTAGAGACTTTTTCTTGTAGATTTTTAATCTCTAAATTATCAGTATATTCAATATTGAATTTATTCTTATATTTCTCAATAATTGGTCTTAAATCTCTTTTTACAGCATAACCAGTAGTAGAAGTATCATTAATAATAAGTAGATTTTTTAGATTTGGATGAAGTTTTGTTATTAACTCAAAGTTTTTCTCAATATCAACCTCTTCTGCTACTCCAGACATATATTTATACATATCATTTTCGTGTAAAAAGATTTTATCAAAGTTGTTTATTCCACAAAACAATACGGGAACATCTTTAAATAAGAACTCATGGTATTTAATCATAAAATCAAAAGCATTGTTGTCACTTAAAATAATTAAATCAAACTTTCTTCCCTCAAACTCTTGTTTATAAAGTCTTGAAAGATTGTATAGATATGAAGAATCATCAATTCTTTTTGTATCCATATAAATTGTTGTAAGTTCTATCTCTTTGTGATTAGCGAAATTTTTTTCGATAGTTTTAGAAATATCATCTGTCCAAATATATCCTTTATGATATGAATGAATTAATAATACATCTTTTGATTGGCTTGCAAATAGATAGTTAAAAAAAAGTATGCTAAATAGTAAAAAATATTTCATTATTATCCCCTATTTAGCAATTATATCAAGATTTTATGAAAATCACATAACCAGTTTTTGGTCCATGAGCTCCAATAACAAGTGATTGTTCAATGTCCGCTGTTTTAGAAGGACCTGAAATAAATACTCCATAACCTGAGTTTTCGAAATTTATTCTTTCATATGCTTCATGCATATTATTTAAAAGTTCATTTTCATCAATTACAATAACAATATTTTGTGCAATGAAATATAAAGCTCTATGTCTATTATCTTCATTTTTCATCCAAATTGCACCATTTTCAGCAATTGCGAAATTACCTTTTACAATGGCTAAATCAATATCTTTTAAATCATGAACATCTCTAAAACTATTAGCATCAAAATTTCCTAAAGTACAATAATCCACATTACAAGCTATTTGTTGTTCATCTGGATATAAAGCCTTTATTGTTTCATCTAACTTATCTTTTTCAATTACTAGAGCTTTCCCACCTACACTTTCAATCATAGTAGAAAAAGTTTCAAATTTATTATCAAATTTGATACCAAAACTTTCATAACTTGGAAGTTTTACACTTTTAACAACATTGTTATCTTTAATATTTTTTAATATTTTTTCTTTACTAGTCATCTAATTCTCCATCTCTAAACATCTCTTTAAAACTTTTTGGAGGCATTTTAGGCATATCCCTTTGTTTTCCCCAAACATTTGCTTTATTATATATAATAGAATTTGGTAATTTTGGCACAATAAATCTAGCCATTTTTCCAGCAAATTCAAATAGTGTTGGTTTACTCATTAACCAAGCGGTTACTTTCATTGCCATTTTTTTCTTTGGATCAATTAGATTTGCTTCAGATAAATCTTGTCTTAGACTATAAAGTTGTGAATCTAAGTCAATTTTTACTGGACAAACATTAGAGCATGAACCACATAATGTACAAGCAAATGGCAAAGAGTTATGTTTCTCTGGCTCTTTTTTTGAACCTAAAATTGAACCAATTGGTCCTGGAATTACATATTCATAAGAGTGACCACCACTTCTTCTATAAACAGGGCAAGTATTCATACATGCACCACATCTAATGCAGTTTAGTGCTTTTTTATTTTTTTCAGATGCTAAAAATTGACTTCTATTATTATCAACAATAATAATGTGCATTTCTCCACCCTCAATTGGTGAATGAAAATGTGAAGTATAAGAAGTTATTGGTTGACCAGTTGCACTTCTTGCTAATAATCTTGTAAATACTGATAAATCCTCAAGTCTTGGAATTATTTTTTCAATACCCATTGAAGCAATATGAAGTTTAGGAACACTAGCTCCCATATCTGCATTTCCTTCATTTGTACAAACTACAACTCCACCAGTATTTGCAATTGCAAAATTAACACCAGTTAGCCCAGCTTGTGCTGTTAAGAAATCTTCTCTTAAAGCAGCTCTTGCAGCACGAGTAAGATATGTTGGGTCATAATTTCCTTGTTCCGTTCCTAAATGTTCATGAAAAGTATCTGATACATCAGATTTTTTTAGGTGAATTGCTGGTAATACGATATGTGATGGAGTCTCATGTCTTAGTTGAACAATTCTTTCTCCTAAGTCTGTATCAATAACTTCAATTCCTAAATTTTCTAAATATGGATTTAAGTGACACTCTTCCGTAAGCATTGATTTTGATTTTACAAGTTTTGTAACATTATGTTCTTTTAAGATTTTTGCAACAATTTGGTTATGTTCAAGTGCATCAATTGCAAAGTGAACTTTAATACCTTTTTTTGTTGCATTCTCTTCAAATTGTAAAAGATAAGAATCAAGATTTGCCATTGTATGAGTTTTGATTTGATTTGCAAACTCTCTTAATTGTTCCCATTCAGGAATTGATTTACTTGCTCTATCTCTTTTTTCTCTTACAAACCAAAGTGCTTGGTCATGCCAATGCATTCTCTCATCATTAGCAACAAATTTTGCTGCATTAACACTATGACTACTCATAATTTAACTCCTGCAAGAATTTCTACAATATGCATAACTTTTATAGGATTCTTATCTCTATTTATAATCCCATCCATATGCATTAAACATGACATATCAGCACCTGTTATTACTTGTGCAGATGAATCTAAATGATCTTTAATTCTATCTTTTCCCATAGCAACAGAAATAGCTTCTTCTTGTACACTAAAAGTTCCTCCAAAACCACAACACTCATCTTCTCTTCTTAATGTAACTAACTCAATATCAGATACTTTGTTTAGAAGATTTTTTAGTTTTGAATCATAAGGAATATTAAGTTCACTAGCAGTTGCTAATTTTAAAACTCTGTGTCCATGACATGAATTGTGAACTCCAACTTTGTGTGGGAATGAAACGTTAAAATTAATATTTTCGATTTTTATAATATCATGTAAAAATTCACAAACTTCATAAATAGAAGCTTTTACTTTATTATAATCTTTGTCATTGTCAAAAAACTCTGCATAATGTTCTTTTACCATAGATACACAAGAACCACTAGGTGCAACTATATAATCAAAGTCTTTGAATGTATTTACAAATTCAATAGCTAATTTTTTTACATCTTTTGAACAACCAGAATTGGCCATAGGTTGTCCACAACAAGTTTGACTAAGCGGATACTCTATTTGTAAACCTTGATTTTTTAATACTTTATAGGTTGCTTTACAAATATTTGGATATAGCTCATTCATAAAACAGGGAATAAAAAGACCTATTTTCATATATACTCCTACTTTTTAATAACTAATTTTATATTTTGTATATGAGATATGTATGATATTTTATTTTTTCAAGAATATGCTAACATCATTATCTAGGTAGTTTTCTTCGATTCTTATCTCTTTTGTTAAACTACCACAATAATCAAAAATATCTTTTATTTGTACTTTTGTAAGGTCATCATTTTTTAGGAAATTAAAAATAAATGCTATATTAGAATTTTCAAAACACTTTTCTATAAAAAGGAATACTTCTTCTTTATCTAAAATATTCATAGCTCCACTGCAAATATAATAATCTGCATTTGGAATTTCATCTTTTAAAATATTTTTTATAAAAAATTCTGTTCCTAAAAATCTTTTTGAAGCTAGATTTATCATCTCTTCTTCACAATCTATTCCAATATAGGTTTTAGGTTTAAAATTATTGTCATAAAGATAATTATAATACTCTGCAAAACCGCAACCTGCATCTACTATATTTGAATCTTTAATTTCGTCTTTTATAAAATTTGTTAAAACTTCAAATCTTTTATATTGAGTATATTTTGAGTTCCATTGAACTCCTTCTGCACTTATTCCATATTTCTTGATTGCAGGTTTGTAAAATTTATGATTATCTTTTTGTGCCATTTAGTTTTGTTCTGAAATTTGTTCTATTTGAACATTATTATCTTTTATAAATTTTGATATTACTTCAGAGTTTGTATGTTCATAGGCTTTTTCATAAACAATTCTTTTTATTCCACTTGCAATTAGATTTTTGGAACATTCACTACAAGGTTCAAGGGTTACATAAATTGTTCCACCTTCAATTGATATTCCTTTTCTTGCTGCCCAAATTATTGCATTCATTTCTGCGTGAATCTCGTATGTTTTTGACCATTCATGGTGATCTTTTGTGTATTCACCATTCCAATGTTCAGTACAATTTTTGTAACCAGCTGGTGTTCCATTATATCCTGTAGATAATATTCTTCCATCTTTTACAATTACAGCTCCAACTTGTTTTGATACACATTTTGATGCTTTT
This sequence comes from Campylobacterales bacterium, assembly GCA_038248665.1. Taxonomy (GTDB): domain Bacteria; phylum Campylobacterota; class Campylobacteria; order Campylobacterales; family Arcobacteraceae; genus Aliarcobacter. Next base: position 129,611 of record JBBRXF010000001.1, read on the forward strand.
GAAATCTCTTTTGCAATATTTATAAAACTTCTATCGTTTAACATTTTTTTCCTAACTTAATTTTTTTGATTATATCAAAAAGATATTTTAAATAAATAAGAGAGGAATTCTATCTGAAACTTAAATAAAGCTTATTTAAATATACAAAAATATATTTATCAGAAAAAATGTGCTATTATGAGAAAAAATTTTATTAAATTAAAAAGGCTGAGTATGGATTTTAAAGATATCAAAGAATTAATAAGAGTATTTGATAAGAGTGAACTTAACAAATTAAAGGTTAAAGAAGGTGAATTTGAAATCTCTATGCAAAGAGGTTTTGAAAATGGATTTACTACAGTTACAACTTCTGCTCCAATGGCACAAGCTGCGGCTATTTCAGCTCCAGCTGTAACATCTGCACCAGTTGCAGTTGAAACAGCAAGTGTTGTTAAATCAGGTGAAGTAATTAATTCTCCAATGGTTGGAACATATTATTCTTCACCATCTCCTGAGTCTCCTTCATTTGTAGAAGTTGGTTCAACTGTTAAAAAAGGACAAACTCTTTGTATTTTAGAAGCAATGAAAATTATGAATGAAGTTGAAGCAGAATTTGATTGCAAAATTATTGAAATTTTAGTTAAAGATGGTTCTCCTGTTGAATATGACATGCCAATTTTTGTTGTTGAAAAGTTATAAGAGTTAATTATGGCAGAAATTAAAAAAATTTTAATAGCTAATAGAGGCGAGATTGTTCAAAGAGCTATTAGAACTATTAGAGAAATGGGTAAGAAATCAGTTGCTGTTTACAGTGCAGGTGATAAAAATGCATCTTATTTAAAACATGCTGATGAAGCTGTATGTATTGGTGGTGCAAAATCAAAAGACTCATATTTAAATATTCCAGCAATTATTACAGCTGCTGAAATGACAGGTTGTGATGCAATTTTCCCTGGATATGGTTTTTTATCAGAAAATCAAGACTTTGTTGAAATTTGTAGATTACACAATATTAAATTTATTGGTCCATCTGTTGAAGTAATGGAAAAAATGGCTGATAAATCAAAAGCTAAAGAAGAGATGGTAAGAGCTGGTGTTCCTGTAGTTCCAGGTTCAAAAGGTTCTGTTCATTCTGTTACTGAAGGTAAAAAACTTGCTCTTGAAATTGGTTATCCAATTATGGCAAAAGCTGCTGCTGGTGGTGGTGGAAGAGGAATGAGACTTATTCATGATGAATCTGAATTCGACCAACTATTTATGGCAGCATCAAGTGAAGCATTAGCAGCATTTGGTGATGGAACTATGTATCTTGAAAGATTTATTAATAATCCTAGACATATTGAAGTTCAAGTTGTTGGAGATTCTCATGGTAATGCAATTCACATAGGTGAAAGAGATTGTTCACTTCAAAGAAGACATCAAAAAGTTATTGAAGAATCACCTGCAATTTTATTAAATGATGAAACAAGAGCAAAACTTCACGAAGTTGCAGTAAAAGCTACTAAATATTTAAAATATGAAGGTGCTGGTACATTTGAATTTTTAGCAGATGATAAACAAAATATCTATTTTATGGAAATGAATACAAGACTTCAAGTTGAACATCCAGTTTCTGAAATGGTTTCAGGTATTGATATTGTTGAATTAATGATTAAAGTAGCTGAGGGTGAAAAAGTTCCTTCTCAAGAATCTATTAAATTCAGAGGTCATGCAATTGAGTGTAGAATTACAGCAGAGGATCCTAACTCATTTTTACCAAGTCCTGGGAAAGTAACACAATGGATGGTTCCAGGTGGAAGAAATGTAAGAGTTGATTCTCATGTTTATACAAACTATGTTGTACCTCCATATTATGACTCAATGATTGGTAAACTAATTGTTTGGGGAAGAGATAGAAATAAAGCTATCAATATTATGAAAAGAGCTTTAGCAGAGTTTGAAGTTGAAGGAATTAAAACAACTATTCCATTCCACCAAAAAATGATGGAAAATGAAGATTTTATTTCAAATAATTATGATACTAAATACTTAGAAAACTACAAAAAACTAGACGACTTATAAGAAAAAGAGCTTAGCTCTTTTTCTTAAAGCTTAAATTTATCTAAAACTAGATACAATCCGCTAAATTATACACATTTATATACCCATTTTACTTTGATAGACTAATCAAAGATTCATTTTTATTAAACTGACTTACTTGCAAGACTCAAATTGCGTTTTAATTGTACATTTATGGGGAGATTAAATCTAACTTATATAACCGTGTGTATTTTTTATAAATATATACTAAGGTAAAAAAATGACTTTTAACGAATTCAATTTAAAAGACTTATTGCAAAAAGCAATAGACGAAGCAGGTTTTAAAGAACCAAGTCCTATCCAAGAACAAGCAATTCCATTTGTATTAGCAGGAAGAGATATTGTTGGTCAAGCACATACAGGAACTGGTAAAACAGCAGCATTTGGACTTCCAATTTTAAATAATATGAAAGGGAACTCAGGTGTTGAAGCAGTTGTTATTGTTCCTACAAGAGAACTTGCAATGCAAGTTTCAGATGAATTATACAGATTTGGTAAATTCCTAGGTGTTAACACTGCAACTGTATATGGTGGACAAGCATATGCTAGACAAATTAAATTAATAGAAAATGCAGGAATTATTGTTGCTACTCCAGGAAGATTTTTAGATCTTTTAAGAGGTAATAAAATCAATATTAAACCTGATTATGTAATTCTTGATGAAGCAGATGAAATGCTTGATATGGGATTCTTAGATGATATTAAAGAGATTTTTACTTTCTTACCAAAAGAGAGACAAACTCTATTATTCTCTGCAACTATGCCAGTAGCTATTAAAAATCTTGCTAAAACAATTTTAAATAATCCAGAATTTATTACTTTAACAAAAAGTGATGTTACAAATTCAAAAATTACTCAAACTTTCTACGTTGTAGATGAGAGAGAAAGAGATGATGCACTTATTAGATTATACGATTACAAAAATCCAACTAAATCTATTATCTTTTGTCGCACAAAAAAAGAAGTTGATAGATTATCGACTTTTATGGTTTCTCAAGGATTCATGGCAAAAGGTCTTCATGGTGATATGGAGCAAAGACAAAGAGAAGAAGCAATTAGAGCATTTAAAACTTCTAAATTAGAAATCTTAATTGCAACAGATGTTGCAGCTCGTGGACTTGATGTAAATGATGTTTCTCATGTATTTAATTATCATTTACCATTTGATTCTGAGTCTTATGTACATAGAATCGGAAGAACAGGAAGAGCTGGAAAAGAAGGTATTGCTGTTTCAATAGTAACTCCTCATGAATTTAGAATGTTACAAAAAATTGAAAAAAGTATTGGTACAAAATTAGAAGCTAAAATTGTTCCAAATATTGATTCAGTAAAAGAGAAAAAAGTTACTGAATTAAAAAATCAAATTAGTTCACAAGAAATTAGTGAGTATGCATTAGCACTTGTAGAAGATTTAAAAGAAGAGTTTGATATTTCTACAATTGCATTTAAATTAGCATCAATGATTTCAGCATCTACATTAGTTCAAGGTAATAATAATATTGGAAAATCAGAATCTGATATTAAAAGACTTATTGAAAATTCAAGTAGATATGAAAATGATGGTTCATCTTCTGGAAGAAATTCAAGAGGTGGAAGAGGTGGGAAATTTGGTGGTTCTAGAGGTGGAGATAGAGATAGAAACTCTAGACCATCAGGTGATAGAAACTCAAGAGGTGGAGATAGAGATAGAGCTCCAAGAGGCGATAGACCAGCTGGAGACAGAGCACCAAGACCATCAGGTGACAGACCAAAACCAAGTGGAGATAGAGCACCAAGAGGTGATAGACCTTCAGGAGATAGAGCACCAAGACCATCAGGTGACAGAAGTAGAAAAAGAGATTAATTCTCTTTTTCACTCATTTCTCTTTATTCAATTCTTTATTTCATCTTTCTAAAACAAAAATAATTTAAATCTTTCAGTAATAAAATATAGTTAAACACCTCAAATTAACGATAAAAGCTATATTTAGTTTAAGCTTCTTTAAAGCTATAATAAGCGAAATACCACTATAATGCCCGAAATAGATTACAAGTCAGTTACAAAAGGTTTACTTTGGATATTAAAACAATCAACAAATTTGAAAAAGCAAGAGATAAAACTCTTCCTGGTTTTGCAAAGCTTTCATTAGCATTATTATTTATAGTAGTAGTATTTTTATGGTCATATACTTCTAATGGTAATGTTCCTAATAACACATTTCTAATAATTGGTGCAATATTTGGTGCATATATGGCTATGAATATAGGTGCAAACGATGTTGCAAATAATGTTGGCCCAGCTGTTGGTTCTAAAGCATTAACTCTTACAGGTGCAATATTTATTGCAGCAATTTTTGAAGCTTTAGGTTCATTTATTGCAGGTGGTGATGTTGTAAAAACAATTAAAGATGGAATAATTAATCCAGCTTTAATATCTAATCCAGAAATATTTATTTGGGCTATGACAGCAGCACTTTTATCTGGTGCTTTATGGTTGAATTTTGCAACTTCTATTGGTGCTCCAGTTTCAACTACACATTCAATTGTTGGAGGTGTAATGGGGGCAGGAATTGCAGCAGCTGGTTTTTCAATTGTTGCATGGGATACTGTCGGTAAAATTGTTGCTTCTTGGATTATTTCACCTTTATTAGGTGGAATTGTTGCAGCAGGATTTTTGTTTTTTATCAAGAAACAGATTATTTACAAAGAAGATGTATTAGCAGCTTCAAATAAATTTGTTCCTTTATTAATTGCTTTTATGGCTTGGTCTTTTAGTACTTATTTAATTTTAAAAGGTCTTAAAGCCATTGTTAATGTAAACTTTTTTGCTGCTACATTAATTGGTTTGGCTATAGCAATTGGTATTTATTTTGTTGTTAAACCATTGGTTGCAAAAGCATCAGCTAAATTACAAAATAATAGAGCATCTATAAATACATTATTCAATTTGCCACTTATTTTTGCAGCTGCTTTATTATCATTCGCTCATGGTGCAAATGATGTTGCTAATGCAATAGGACCACTTGCAGCAATTAATGATGCTATTATGAATTCTGATATTTCATCGAAAGTTTCTATTCCTATATGGGTTATGGCTGTTGGTGCATTTGGTATTGTTGTCGGACTTGTATTATATGGACCTAAATTAATTAAAACAGTTGGGTCTGAAATAACTGAACTTGACCAAATGCGAGCTTATTCAGTTGCTATGTCTGCTGCACTTACAGTTATTATTGCAAGTCAATTAGGTCTTCCAGTTTCTTCTACACATATAGCAATTGGTGGAGTTTTTGGAGTTGGATTTTTAAGGGAATATCTTGATGCAAATGAGCAAAGATTTTTGCAAGAAACAAGAAAGAAGTTTAAAAAACACAAAAGAGAACTTGATATTATGCAAGAAGAGTTAGATAAACTTGAATTAATTGAAGATAAATCTAAAGCAAATTATATTCGTATTGTTGAGCTTTATAAAAGAATTGATGAAAGAGAAGAGTTAATTAAACAAGAAAGAAAAGATGTAAAAGATGCAAAAAGTACAAAATATGTAAAAAGAGATGCAGTTAAAAAAATTATTGCAGCTTGGATTATTACTGTTCCTGCTGCTGCTATTCTTGCTGCTGCAATTTTCTTTATGATAAAAGGTATTATGATTCCATAAGTAGATTTTCTACTTATGAATCTTCTCAAAATTTATCTCATTAATGATAAAATCTCTAAATTTTTATTAGGGATTTATTATCGAAGCTATATTCTCTGTTTTACCCATTTATTTTTTTATTTTATTAGGTTTTACTGCAAAAAAGATTTTTACTAATCAATTAGATGAAAGAACATTAGTTTTAATCTCTTTATATTTTTTCCAACCTATATTAATTTTTTGGGGATTAACTAAAAAACCTATTGATTATGAATTTGTTGTATCTCCAATTTTATATTTTATTATTCTATTAATCTCTTTATCTATTCTAATTTTAATTAATAAAAAGATTTTTTCTCAAAGACAAGAACAATCTATGTATTTGGCAACAGCATTAATTGGAAATACTGGTAATCTTGGAATTCCTTTAGGAATTGCACTTTTTGGTATAGAATCTGTGCCATATACAAGTATAATAAATATTGCCAATACTTTATTTATCTACATTTTTTCAGTCTATTTTTTTGCAAGAGATCAATTTTCTATTAAACAAGCAATAATTTCTATTATGAAGATTCCCGGTATTTGGTTTGCAATTTTTGCTTTATTGATAAATTCACAAGGTGTAGTTATTAACAAATATATTTATAGTGCACTTGAAATGGGTGGATATACTTCTATGGTTATTCAACTATTTATATTTGGAATGTATTTATCAAGTGTTAAAATAAAAGTTTTGCCTTGGTATTCAGCTTTACATATAAGTTTTGTTAAACATATTTTATTACCTTTAATTGGATTACTAATCGTTATAAATTTCACAAATTTAAACTCTTATGTTGCTTCTATTTTAATTATGGAATTAATGGTTCCTTTAGCTGTTAATAATGTAAATCTTGCAGCTTTATACCATTGTAAACCTTATGATGTTGCTGCATCAATTTTAATTTCTAGTGTCATTTTTGTTTCTTTATTATATTTTTATATTCAAATCATTGAATATTTTGTGAAGTAGTTTTTATGTGTGGAATAATAGGAACAAACTTTTTATCAAGTAAATTTGATAAATCCTTAGAACTTTTAAATCATAGAGGTCCTGATTTCCAGAAATCAGTAAAAATTGATAATAAACAATTTGGGCATACAAGACTTGCTATTATTGATTTGGATGAAGAAGCAAATCAACCTATGATTTTTGATGATATTTTACTTGTTTTTAATGGTGAAATTTATAATTACAAAGAATTGATTCACGTGGAACATTTAGATTGTAAAACAAAAAGTGATAGTGAAGTAATTATCAGACTCTATCAAAAATATGGATATGACTTTTTAAATAAATTAAATGGAATGTTTTCTTTTTGTATTTATGATATGAAAAAAGTGTTATATTTTTGCGCACGAGATAGATATGGTAAAAAACCATTTTTTTACTATTTTAAAGATAATAAATTTATTTTCTCATCGAGTGTAAAATCAATTTTAAATCTACTTGATTACAAACCAAATCTAAATAAAGTTGCACTTTCTAAATATATGCAATACTTTGTATCTTTTGGTGAAGATTCTTTCTATCAAGATATTTATAAACTTGAAGCATCTACATATATGATTTATGAGCCAAATAAGAGCCTTGAGCTTCAAAAGAAGAAATATTATAAGATAAATACCTATAAAGCTATTAAAGACGAAAAACAAGCTTTAAATGATATTGAAGAGCTTTTATTTAAAAGTATTGAATATAGACTCAACAGTGATGTTGAAGTTGCATCACTTTTGAGTGGTGGAATTGATAGTTCATTAATATCAGCACTTTATACAAAAATATCAGGGAAAAAGATAAATACTTTTAGTGTAGGTTATGATGAATATAAAAACTATTGTGAATTAGACTATGCAGAAATTACTGCAACTCATATAAACTCAAATCATAATCCAGTGATTATAAATCAAAAAGAGTATATCAATCATTTTGAACAAACACTTGATATGCTTGAAGAACCTCATGGTGATAGTGCGGCAATTCCTTTAAATATTTTAACAAAACAGATTCGTAAATCAGGAATTAAAACTGTACTTTCAGGTGAAGGAAGTGATGAGATATTTTTAGGTTATGATAACTATGCAAAATTTTTAAAATATTATGAATTTGAAAAAAGTTTATCAAATGAACAAAATTTATTTTTAAATGATATTATTGGAGCTTTACAAAACAATACAAAAGAGAGTGAATATTTAAGAAGAATTGTTAAAAAACAAAACCTTTACAACTCTTTTGGAGAAATTTATTCAGATATCCAAAGAAAAAGATTGTTCAAAAAAGTTCCAACATTTAAAAGTGAAACAGCAAAACAAGATCCAGTTGATTGGATGAGTTATATTGACTTAAAGATTTGGCTAGGAGAAGCTTTATTATCAAAAGTTGATAGAATATCAATGGGAAACTCTTTAGAGGTTAGAACGCCATTTCTTGACGTTAATTTAGTCAATTATATGTTTAGTATTGAATCACATATAAAAGTTGGCGATACTAATAAATATTTATTAAAAAAAATAGCTTCTAAATATATTCCAGATGTCATAATAAATAGAACAAAAAAAGGATTTAACTCACCTTTTAATGAGTGGTTAAATAAAGAGTATAAAGATAAAATTATTGATGTTATAGTTGAAGTAAACAATGAAACAAATCTATTTAATCATGAATATATTTTACATATTTATGAGTTATCTAAATCAAACAAATTTAAACAACATTTGTACTCACTTTTTGTATTTTCTTTATGGTTCAAAAAAGAGTATCTTTCTTAAGAAAAAAGATTGTAAAATCATAATAATTACTAAATAATAAATTTTAAAGAGAATAAATATGACAATATTAATACCTGTAGATTCAAAAAAAAGACATGAGTGTATTATTTCATCAATTGAAGAAAACAAAGCTTGGGCTTTTGTAACTTTAGATGAAGGTAGAGTTGCAAATGTTGAATTTTTTGACAGACGTGAAGATATAACTGTTTGGATTGATTCAGTTGTAGTTATAAATGATTTAGAATATGTTTGGCCTTTTATGGATGAAGGAATTATCGCATTAATTGCCCCAAGTCAAAAAAGTATAGATGAAATTGTTGAAGCATTTATATTTAAAGATTTACATGATTTTTCTATCTAATGAAATTTAAAAAAAAAGATTTTGAAACACTTACCAATATTATTACCTCAAGGCGAGATGTTAGAGGTAATAACTTTATAAGTAAAAAGATATCAAGAAAAAAACTTGATTTAATTTTGCAATCTGCTTTACATGCACCTTCAGTTGGTTATTCACAACCTTGGCAATTTATAATTGTTGATAAAGAAAAACAAGAACTCGTATATAACCATTTTACTAAATCTTTTGATAAGAGTAAAAAATTGTTTATTGATAAACCTCTATATAAGAATCTAAAACTTGAAGGTATCAAAGAATCTGATGTTAATATCGCTGTTTATTACAAAAAAAATAAAGAGAATATTTTAGGTCAAACCTATATGAAAAGAGCAGGAGAATATTCTGTTGTATGTGCAATACTAAATATGTGGTTAACCGCAAGATCTCTTAATATTGGTATGGGTTGGGTTTCAATACTAAAACCAAAAAAAATAAATAAAATATTTAATATAAACAAAGATGAGTATAAATTTATTGCATATTTGTGTTTTGGATATACAAAAGAGTTTTATGATGAACCTGAATTAAAAAAATTAAAATGGAACAACAAAAAAAAGCTAAAAGATTGTATCCTAAATTAAGCCCTATAACATTCTCTTAAATATATAATTCTTCAATTTTTTTAGGAGGAATTATGAAAAAAACAATTACTAAAGTTTGTACATTTGTTTTCTTGTCAATTTTTATTTCATCATTAAATGCAAATGATAAAGTGTATAAACTTTCAATGGCTACAACTTGGGGAGAAACTGCAACTCCATTAATTGATGCTGCAAATAATATGGCAAGATTAGCAAATGAGATGTCTAATGGTAGACTTGAGATAAAAGTAGATTCTGCAAATAAACATAAATCGCCTTTAGGTGTACTTGATATGGTAAAAGGTGGACAATATGATATGGGTCATACAGCTTCATATTATTGGAAAGGTAAAGATATAAATACTTTACCTTTTACATCAATGCCTTTTGGTTTAACTTCACCTGAACAATATGCATGGTTTTATTATGGTGGCGGAATGGAACTTATGAAAAAAGTTTATGATAAACATGGTGTTTTATCATTTCCAGGTGGAAGTACTGGTGTTCAAATGGGTGGATGGTTTAAAAAAGAGATTAAAACTCTTGATGATTTAAAAGGTATTAAAATGAGAATTCCTGGATTTGCTGGAGAAATTATGGCAAAACTTGGAGTTCAAGTTACAAATATTGCCCCAGGTGAATTATTTACTTCTTTAGAAATGGGAAATTTAGACGCATTAGAATGGGTTGGACCATCTATGGACATATCAATGGGATTTCATAAAATTGCACCTTATTATTACACTGGTTGGCATGAACCAGCATCAGAAATGCAATTCATAATTAATAGTAAGAAATTTGATAAACTTCCTGCTGATTTGCAAAAAATATTAGTTGTAGCAATAAGAGTAAGTGCTTACGATATGTATATTCAAAATTATGATATGAATGCTAATGCATGGCAAAAGATGAAAGAAGAGTATCCAAATATTCAAGTTAAAACATTTTCAAAAGATATTATGGATGCTATGAAAAAAGCTAATCAAGATTTAAGAGCTCAAATGTCAAATGAGAGTCCTTTATTAAAAGAGATTTTAGATTCACAAGATTCTTACATGAAGAAAGTTAGAGAATGGACTAAAATGTCTGATTATTTGTATTTAAAAGACAACTTATAATTCTTAAAATAGAGAGATATCTCTCTATTTTAAAATCCGTTTGGATTAAATCCACCAAAATCATCTCCAAAACTATCAAAACTTAAATCTTGTGCATAGGGATTTGTATATCCATTTTGAACTGATATATTTTGCAATTGCATAATGTCAGCTTTTGGATCAATATTTTGAGGACAAACTAATGTACAGGCGCTGCACAATGTACAATCCCATATACCACTTGTTTGTATAGAGTCAAGGATAGGTACTTTATTCTCTACCTTTTTATCATTTAAATATCTTAGTGCTCTTGTTAACGCAAAAGGGCCTAAAAAGCTTTTATTTACATCATAAACAGGACAAGAGCTGTAACAAGAGTTACATAGAATGCAATTACTTTGTAAATCAATCTTCTTTATATCTTGTTGAGTTACTTTATTAGTATTGTTATTTTCAGTTACAGAAAGACCTATTCTTTGGATTAAGAATGTTTCATGTGAAACATCAACAACTAAATCCTTTATAACTGTAGAGTTCTTTATTGGTTCTATTAAATCATTATCTTTTAGTATTGTTTTACATGCAAGTCTTTCAACTCCATTAACTCTAATTGCACATGAACCACATACACCACTTTTACACCCACATCTAAAGGTTAAACTGTTATCTTGAGTATTTTTTATTTCAATTATTGCTTGAAGAAGGTTTGATTTGTTTGTAGAAAATTCAGATATGTAATTTTGTTCAGATAACTCACTATTAAATCGCTTTATATTTATTTTCATATTAGATCCTCAAATTCAATAGAATCTTCTGAATTCTTAATTAAACTATTTTTCTCATAGATTATATTTTGTGTTGGATAATCTAATCTAAAATGACTTCCCCTACTTTCTAATCTAATTATTGCTGATGATGTTACTAGTTTAGAAACTTTTATTATATTTATAAATTCAATAAATTCAACAAGATTTTTATTATAGGTAATTGATTTATCACCTATTCCCATATTTTTAATATTTTTATCTAAATCATCTAATATATTTAACATATCTTGCATTTGGGAATCTGTTCTAAATAATCCAATATTCTTAAACAGTGAGTTACCAAGTAATTCTTTTTCATTGTAAAAATTGATTTTATTGGGATAGTTATATATCTCTTTAATTAAATCTTTATCTTTATCTAACTGTATTGAATTAGAATTAATAATAGAGATGTTTTTTGCATCATTAGAGGCATTAATCCCTGCAATTTTACCAAAAACAACTATTTCTAATAATGAATTACCACCTAATCTATTTGCACCATGTATATTTGATTGTGCACACTCTCCACAAGCAAAAAGATTTTTTATATTGGTTTTAGCATCAATATTAGTTTTTATTCCACCCATACTGTAATGAGCAGCTGGCGTAATTGGCAACAGTTCATCTTCAATTTTAATATTCGAATATTCAAATGCTAAATTTCTCTCTTGAGGCATAAACTCTTTTATTTTGTCTATACCTAAATGTCTTAAATCTAAATATACTTTTTCATCTTTTAGTATTCTTTCATATATAGCTCTTGATACTTCATCTCTTGATTTTAATTCATCAATAAATCTATTTTTATTTTGATCTAATAAATATCCACCCTCACCTCTAGCGCTCTCACTTATTAATATATTTGAGTTTTCTAAGGTAGTTGGATGAAATTGTACAAATTCGAGATTTGATAATTCTACACCAGAATTATAAGCAACAGCAATTCCATCACCCGTATTTGAGTATGAATTTGTAGTATGATTTGAATAAATTCCAGCATAACCACCCATTGCTATAATTACAGTTTTAGATAAAAATTCTTTTACTTCACCACTTTGAATATCTAGTGCAGTAATTCCAATACATTGGTTATCTTCAATGATAAGATTCAATAGTAAATGTTCATTAACAAACTCTACTTTATCTTTTATACATCTATCATAAAGTGTATGTAAAATTTTTAATCCAGTATAATCACTTGAATAACAAGTTCTAATTTTTTTTGTTCCACCAAATTTTCTTTGTGAGATTTTATTTTCACTGTTTCTATTAAATGGAACTCCTATTGAATCAAGCCATAAAATTGTATCTTTGGCATTTTTACACATAAGTTCAATATTTTCTTTTTTTGCTAAGTTGCACGAAGCTTTATATGTGTCATCTACATGAAAATCAATACTATCTTCATCTTCATATAAAACTGCATTGATTCCACCTTGTGCTTGAACACTTTGTGAGTGAGTTGGAAATGTTTTTGATACAACTAAAACTTTTGATTTGTTATTTGAGGCATTTATTGCAGCTGTTAATCCTGATATTCCAGAACCAATTATAAGTACATCATACATAGTTAATCCCAGAATTCTTTTAATGGTTCATTTTTATCCAATGTAAAATCAGAATCAAAAGAAAATTCATTATCTTCCTTTTTTTCAAATACATCTTGTACTTTATCTTCTTTATAAATATCATTGTTATTAAGTAAAACTTTTTCACTAACTAAATCAGCTTTTACTAGGTTTTTTTCATTCTGCTTTTTTTCTTTTAATGATAAGTATTCATTAATTAGTTCTTCATAATAATTGAAATCTAAAAGTATTACTCCTGGTTTTCCATCCCTTAAAACAATGGCCTTTTCTATTTCATTACTATTAAGTTTGTCAAATATATATTTACTTCTTCTAACTAATTCAGTAGACGAAAACATCTCTTTAGATGTATATTGTAATAATCCCATACTATTCCTTTATGTATTATAATATGTATTATAACACAGATTACAATTAATATTTTAGTTTATAATATTGTTAATATTATTATAACTTAATCTATAGATATACGTAATACTAGAAACTATTAAAATATATACAAGCATATTATAATTAAATTTATAATTTAACTTTTATTAATAGAATTAATAATATATGAGTTTTTGGGTGTAAATTAGAAATGAATTGTATTTTGAATTATAATTAACTTATAAGATATTCACAAAAAAGATTTTTGTGAATATTATTTAGAGAATATTTCTTCAGCCCACTCTGTGATTGGACCTCTTAGAACTTTTTGTAATTTAATTGCGTATGTATTTACAAGATTATTTTCATTTTTTGTTGATTTTAAAAGAGTTGTTAGAGCATTAGTATATTTATTTACATAAAAATTGTCTATTTGTTTATTCGATCCCAGAACTACAACTTTACAACTGCTATCAATTCTTGATAAAACCATCTGCATTGTTTTATTAGACATATTTTGTGCTTCATCAATTATTATAAAAGCATTTGAAAGAGTTCTACCTCTCATCTCCCCTACCCACATAGTTTCAATTCCATAATTACTTATCATTTGCTCAATTCTTGCTGTTACTTCACTATCATCTAGTTCAGATACCACAAGGTCTGGATTCTTTTTATTTCTTTTTCTTTTGTGTTCAGTTCTAATTATATAATCTAAACTATCCATTAAAGGATGATTATATATTTTAAATTTTTCTTCAAGTCCTGGGAGATAACCAACATCTTCACCTTTATCAAGTGACTCAATTGAATTTCTTATATATATAATCTTTTGAAAGAACTTTTGTCTTACTAATTTTAAAGCACCACTAAGGGCAAGAAGAGTTTTACCTGAACCAGCCTTTGCTTCAACAATTAAAACGTTGTATAGATGGTTTAAAATAGCATCACTAAAGAAAAGTTGCTCTTTATTTAAAGGAGTTATAACTTGATCTCTAATTTCATCCTCATTTAGAAGTTTTATTCGTTTATTTTGAATATTAGCAAGGATTACTTGGTCAGAAGATTTAACTTTAAAACAGTAAGAAAAATTATAAGGTTTGTACTCTTTATCAAATTTTATGATTGGTTCATTATCAAATAGTGATTCTAAATCCTCAAAGTTGATTGTAATCTCTTTTGAAAATTCAAAATCAAAAGCATCTTTGTTTTTTCCAACAAGTGCATCAGTTTTTATATCAAGTGAGATGGCTCTTGTTCTGGCCATAATATCAAGTGATAAAAATTCAACTTGTTTTTTATAGTAGTTGTTTGCAAAACTTGCAATTTCCAATATTTTTCTATCATTAATGATATTTGGAGAAACATTTTTTATATTAACTTCATACTCTTCTTTTGAAATAATATCAATGATCGTGTTTTTATCATTTTCAATTTTTAATCGAATGATTTTATATAAATCTTTTTTTATTGATTCAACTATTATTGCGTTTTCAAGTATTCTTGCAAATTCTCTTGCTTGAAAGTTTATCTCATCAAAACCACTCTTTTTGGTATCAATTTCATCTAAAACTGTTTCAGCAAGAATAATTAGATTTTTACCATCTTGAGATAGTTTATAAATATTTGTTGCATCTTCAAGTAGAATATTTGTATCAAGAATATAGTATTTGTCAAAAGTCATATTTTTTTCTCTTTTTTTGGTTTCATTATCACATAAGATATATATACAAATAGTAGCACAATAATTAGTGTGAAGAGTATAGAAAATGTTTTAGTAATAACATATCCTACAATTAATATTGCTAACATTGTTGGGAACTCATTATACATTCTAAAAAATTTACCACTTTTTTTACAAGAATCAATTTCTAATTCTTTTCTATATTTCTCTAAAGAAAAAGAGTAAACAATTAAAAATAGAAGTGCTGTAAGTTTTGCATACATCCATGGGTTAATATTAAAATCAAGTAAAACGGGATTTAAAATTAGCATTGTAATTCCACTTAATATTGTTGCCCACATTGCTGGCATTCCAATATATTTGTAAATTTTATATTCTTGAATCTTTACAATTTCAACATACTCTTTTTTAGTTATATTTTCAACATGATAAACAAAAAGTCTAGGTAGATAAAAAAGCATTGCCATCCATGACATTAATGCAACAATATGAAAAGTTAAAACCCAAGTGTAATATTCCATTTTAATCCTCTTTTTTATTCTTAATTTTGTTTAACCACTCATTTAAAGTCTTTTCAAATCCAATATTTGAATGTTCATAAAGATTTAAATCTTCTTTTAAATACTCTTGCTCAACATATCCACCAAAATCATGAGGGTATAAATAGCCTATATGCTGTGAATCTAAATGCTTTGGTATATCAAGTAGTTTTCCAGCTTTTATCTCTTGTAGAGCTTTATTTACACCTTTATATGCACTATTAGATTTTGGACTAGATGCTAAATAGATTGCACATTGAGAAAGTATAATTCTTGATTCTGGATAACCAATTTTATTACAAGCCATCATAGTATTAACAGCAAGATTTAAGGCATTTGGGTTTGCATTACCAATATCTTCACTTGCAAAAATCACTAATCTTCTTGTAATAAAATCAACACTCTCTCCACCATTTATTAATCTACTCATATAATATAAAGCCGCATCAATATTTGAACCTCTTAGAGATTTAATCATTGCACTTGCTAAATCATAGTGAGTATCTGATGATGAAACTCCATCCCCTATTACATTTTCCCTTAACTCCCTTAATAAATCCATATTAATATTTTTTGATACTTTATATGCAAAATTAAGAAGTGTAAGCATTGCTCTTGCATCTCCTGAACTAGAAGTTATCAAGTATTCTAAAGCAAGAGGTTCAATATTTATCTCTATATCTTTTAAAGCAATATGAAGTATTTTATTCATCTCCTCTTTTGTAAATGCTTTAAATTCATATAAAAATGATCTTGAGCGAATAGCAGATGTTAAAGTAAAGAATGGATTTTCTGTACTAGCACCAATAATAATTGCATCATAATTTTCCATAATGGGAAGAAGAACTTCTTGTTGGTTTTTAGAAAGTCTATGAACTTCATCAATAAAAATTAATGGTTTAATCAAACTTCCTTTGTATTTATCAAATACTTTTCTTAAATCTTCAACTTTTATACTAGTTGCATTAAAGTAAAAATAGTCAGTGTTGATTTCTCGTGCAATAATTTTTGCTAAAGTAGTTTTTCCAGTTCCTGGTTTTCCATAAAAAAATAGATGAGGAATATCTTTTTGTTTGATTAGTTTATAAAGTGCTTTATCTTTTGAGATAATGTGGGATTGACCAACAAAATTATCTAAATTTGTTGGTCTTAGTTTATTAGAGAGGTCTATCATCTTCATTCATAAAGATTCTTAGATTTTTATATTCTTCTTTTGTAAGAAATCTAGTTTTTCCAGTTGGTAGATTATTTAAAGAAATTCCACCATATTCTAATCTTTTTAAATCAAGTACATCAAGTCCAAAGTGAGCAAAAAATCTTCTTAACTCTCTATTTTTACCCTCAGAAATTACAACTTTGATTTTAGAAAATTTTTCACTATTTGTTAGAATATCATAAGCTAAAAATGGAGCAAAACTCATAGATTTAATTTTACTAGTTTTAAATGCACCAGATGTTGCATCTTCTATTTCTAAACCATTTTGCATTGCTTGCTCAACAGCTTTTGTAATAACACCATTTACTTTTATTTTATATACTCTTTCTAAATCAGAGTGCATTAAGGCATCAACAATTTCTACGCTATCAGATAAAAGAAGTAGTCCTTCACTGGCATAGTCAAGTCTTCCTACACTTAAAAAGTGTTTGTATTTATGATCAAGTGAATCATAAATAGTTTTTCTTCCTTGAGGATCTTTTTTAGAAACAATTTCACCTTTTGGTTTATTGTAAACAATTACTGTACTTATTTTATTTTTATCTTCTCTAATAGATTTCTTTCCAATATGTACTTCATCACTATTTGAAACTTTTGTTGCAAGATTAACAACTACTTTACCATTAACTTTAACTCTACCCTCTTCTATTAGCTTATCAGCTTCTCTTCTTGAGTAATTACTGTTGTGAGATAAAAATTTATTTAATCTTACTAACTCTTCTTGTGTTTCTTCAATTTTCTTTTTCATTTTATACCAGCTTCAATTAAATCATGAATATGTAATACACCAACTAATTTATCATTTTCATCAGTTACAATTAATAGCTGTATTTTATAATCTTCTATCACTTGCAGTGCATCACTTGCTAAAAGCTCTTTGTTTTTTAATGTTTTTGGATTTTTTGTTGCAATATCTTCAACTTTACAATCCATAGAAAAATTATCATTCATTAAAGCTCGTCTTAAATCCCCATCACTTAAAAGTGCAATTACATTTTTATTCTCATCTTCAATAATTACACTCCCAAGTCTTCCTTCACTCATTATAAGAATTGCATCTTTTAATTTAGTTTCACGTGAAACTACAGGAAGATTTTCTTTTCTTAATAAATCATCAACTTTAACAAAAAGTTTTTTACCTAAACTTCCTCCGGGATGAAAAGATGCAAAATCCTCTTTTTTAAAATCTCTTTTTTTCATTAAACAAACAGCTAATGCATCACCCATTGCCATTGTTAAAGTTGTAGAAGACATTGGAGCAGCATCAAGTGGGCAGCCTTCTTTTTCTACATTTATATTTATAAAAATATCTGCATATTTAGCAAGTGTTGATTCAGCATTTCTAGCCATTGCAATTAACGGAATATTAAATCTCTTTAAATGAGGAAGAATTTGAACTAATTCATCGCTTTCCCCACTATATGATATTCCTAAAACAATGTCATCTTTCCCAACCATTCCTAAATCACCATGCATAGCTTCAGTTGGGTGAAGGAAAAATGAGCTTGTACCTGTACTTGCTAATGTTGCAGCAATTTTAGTTCCCACAAGTCCTGATTTCCCAACACCTGTAACAATAAGTTTACCTTTTGAATTCATGATTAAATCAATAGCTTTTTCAATATCAAAAGAGACTTTTTGTGCTGCTTTTTCAAGCTCTTTTGCTTCTGTTAATAAAACATCTTTAACTATTTGTTTAAAATCCATATCTTTCCTTATTGAACAAAGATTGTAGGTACTATCATCGGATATTTTTTATATTTTCTTGTACAATGTTTTCTTACAACTTTTCTTAATTCATCTTCTAGAATTCTATTATTTTGTAAAATTCCAGGTTTAATATTTTCTAAGAATGTTGTTAATAAATCTTCTATCTCTTTCGAAAAGAATTTATCTTGTTTATCTGATACTAAACCAAATGAAGTAACTCTTGGTTTTTGAGCCAATGTTCTATCATTTTCATTTATTTGTGCAACAATCATAACAACACCTTCGTTTGCCATTGTTTGTCTATCTAAAATTATATCATCAGAAATTTTGAAATTTAATTGATTATCAATGTAAACTTTTCCTGTTTTAACAGTTTTTACTTTTTTAAGATATTTTGGAGTAACTTCAATTTGCTCACCATCACTCATAATGTAAACATTTCTTTCTAATACACCACAATCAATACCTGTTTGACCATGTTTTAATGCATGATTATATTCACCATGAACTGGTAAAAAGAATTTAGGTTTTACAAGTCTTAACATTAATTTTTGCTCTTCTTGTGCTGCATGTCCTGAAACGTGAATATCTGGATAATCTTGATATGCTACTTTTGCACCAGCTTTTAATAAATGATTTATAATTTCAGAAACACTTCCTTCATTTCCTGGAATTGCTTTAGCTGAAAGAATAATTTGATCTTCAGGTTTAATTTTGATATGTCTATGTTCATGAATTGCCATTCTATAAAGAGCTGACATTGATTCACCTTGAGAACCAGTTGTTACAATTAAAACTTCTTTATCATTATATTTATTTACTTCATGTGCTTCAATAAATTGATCTTTTGGGAATTTGATATAACCAAGACTCATTGCAAGTTCTAAGTTTTTCTCCATTGATCTTCCAATAACACAGATTTTTCTGTTATGGAAAAGTGCTTTTTCAATTGCTTGAGCAACTCTATGAATATTAGATGAGAAAGTAGACATAATAACTCTACCTTTTGCATTTTGAAATATTCTATCAAAAGTTGGTCCAACAGTTTTTTCAGTTCTTGTAAATCCAGGAGAGTGTGAATTAGTTGAATCTGATGTTAAAACTAAAACACCCTCTTCTCCATAATGTGCAATTCTATGTAAATCTGTTGGGAACCCATCAATTGGAGTATGGTCAATTTTAAAGTCACCTGTATGAATCATTGTTCCAGCAGCTGTTTTAACAGCAATACATGATGAATCAATAATCGAGTGAGTAACATGCATCCACTCAACTTCAAATTCATTTCCAATTTTTATAGGTGTTCTTTTTTGAATAGCTCTAAATAAAGATCTATGTTCTCTCATTTTATGTTCATCAAATTTTGAACCAATCATTTCTAAAGGTAATGAAGTTCCATAAACAGGAAATTGCATCTCTTTAAATAAATATGGCATTGCTCCAATATGATCTTCATGTCCATGAGTAATAATAATAGCAACAATTTTATCTTTGATTTCTCTAATATAAGTGAAGTCTGGAATTAAAATATCAACTCCGTGCATATTTTCATCAGGGAAACTCATACCAACATCAACAATTATTGCTTCATTTTCTGTTTCAATAACCATCATATTTCCACCGATTTCACCTAATCCTCCAAGTGGAGTAATTTTAAGTTTTGCAGTAGTATTTAAGTTTAATTTATAGTGAGGATTTAATCTATCTCTATGTATTTTTTCATTTACTAAATAAGCTTTTTTTAAATCAGTAATCCATCCATCACCTTTTGTATGTTGAATAGCTTGAGGATCTTTTGCAACTTTTGGTTTAGGTTTTCTTTTTTTGAAAGGTGGTTTTTTTGTTTCAACATTTTCAGTTGTTTCTGTATTTTGTGAGTTGTTTTCATCAATAATAATTGGTGAAGCTACAACAACTTGTTCTTCGTTTTTAATTTCTTCCATTTTTTACCCTTGTATGCATTTGGCTATACAAAGATGAACTTACTTCATGAGGTCTAACATTATCATCGACATTTAATTCTTCATACATTTTAGATATAGAATTTTTATCCAATACAGATGTAAGATTTTTAGAAAGTTTTTTTCTAGGCTGCACAAAACAGGCTTTTAAAAACTTATTAAAATCTTTATCTAGGTATTTATCCATATCTTTTTTAATGTAAAGAATTGAAGACATAACTTTTGGAGCTGGATCAAAAGATTCAGGAGGAACATCGAAAAGTATCCTTGCCTCAATTGACATTAAATCAGTAATTATTCCTAAAGAAGAAAATTCTTTGTCATTTACCTTTGCAGTAAATTTCTCAGCAACCTCTTTTTGAACCATTACTATAATATTTTCACAAGCTCTATCTTCAAATGCTCTTAATATAATGTTTGTTGCAATATAGTACGGTAAGTTTGCAATTAAGTCATATTTACCGTCATGTAGGGTTTTCTGCTTATCCCAAGCCTCTAAAACATCTGTGTGGATCAGTTTTAGTCTACCCTCTTCTATTTCTATTGCAAATTTAGACTTTAAAATACCAATTAAATCAGTATCAACTTCATAAGCAGTCATATCTTTGTACTTGACTAAATTTTTGGTCAAATCACCTAATCCAGGCCCAATTTCCACGACATAGTTATTGTTGTTGGGCATCGATTGGATGATCTTATCCAAAATTGTCGTATCTTTTAAAAAGTTTTGTCCGTATTGTTTTTTTGCTTTTACTTTTTCCATAATTGCAAGGAGTATATCTGCTTTTAACTTACAATTAGATAAGATAATATTTAGTTATTAAGAAGGATTATATTTGAGTAGTTTTGCAAAAAGAATAATACCATGTTTGGATGTTGATAATGGACGAGTTGTAAAAGGTGTAAACTTCGTTGGATTAAGGGATGCTGGTGATCCTGTTGAAGTAGCAAAAAGATACAACGCAGAAGGAGCTGATGAGCTTACTTTTCTAGATATTACAGCTAGCCATGAAAATAGAGGAACTATAGTTGATATTGTAAAAAAAGTTGCACAAGAGGTTTTTATTCCTTTAACAGTTGGTGGAGGAATTCGGAAACTTGAAGATATATATGCTTTACTTAATGTAGGTTGTGACAAAGTTTCTATTAATTCTTCAGCGGTTACAAATCCAAATTTAATAAATGAAAGCTCAAAAAGATTTGGTTCACAATGTATTGTTGTTGCTATTGATGTAAAAAGAGTTGCTGATGGTTCTTATCATGTTTTTGTAAAAGGTGGACGTGAAGATACGGGACTTGACGCACTTTCTTGGGCAAAAGAGGTTTATGATAGAGGTGCTGGTGAAATACTTTTAACTTCTATGGATACTGATGGTGCTAAAACTGGATTTGAATTAAATATAACAGGACAAATTTCAAAACTTGTAGATATTCCAGTAATTGCAAGTGGTGGTGCAGGAACTATGGAGCATATAAAAGAAGCTTTTGAATGTGGAGCAAGTGCAGCACTAGCAGCTTCAATTTTCCATTTTAAAGAGATAGATATTATGGATTTAAAAAGATATTTAAGAGCAAACAATATTCCAGTGAGAATATAAAAAGGTAGATAATGAAAAGAAGTTTTATAATAATGACATTGTGTTTATTACCAATTTTGTCATTTTCTTATGAATTAAATTTTAATAAAAGTTTTTCAAAAGTAGTAAATCCTGATTTATTAACAACAAATATAACAATTAGCGTTGAAAAAAAAGATGAAAACAAAGTTAATGTTGAAATTGAAAAGTTTAATGATTTAATAAAAAAGACAAATGATGTAACTTTAAAAAATGGAAGTTTTACATTAAGTCCTAAATATAAATATTATGACAATAAACAAGAGTTTATTGGTTATGTTGGAAATCTAAGATATTCAGCTGAATCAAAAAATGCAAAAGAGTTAAATAGTTTTATGGATAAATTAATCACACTAAAAGATAGTATTAAATCTGAAGATGTAAAATTAAATATTTCAAATGTTGCTTGGAATATTAGCGATGATTTACAAAATAAGAGTTTTGATACTTTAAGATTTGAGGCTATATCTTGGATTGATAGTTATGCAAAAACTTTGTCAGGTCAAGTTGCTAAATTTTGTGAAGTTTCAAAGATAAATATTTTTGAAACAAACACGGGAAATGTAGTTTATGCAAGAGCTGAAATGGCATATTCAACTATGGCAAAATCAGTTGCAAATGTGGCACCTATTAGTAGTGAGCAAAATATCACAATAAATCCAAATTTTATATTGGAATGTAAATGATTATTTGTGCTGGAAGAAATGAAACATTTCCTTTTGCTCATCCAATTGGTGTTGGCTTAATAGAAAGTGCAATAAACCTTACAAGAATGTGTCTATTTGATAAACCTGAATATCTACTTTTTGTTGGAAGTGCTGGGTCTTATGGTAACCATAAAATTTTTGATATTGTTGAATCAAAAAGAGCTTCAAATATTGAACTTGGATTTTTAACTGGGAGTGCTTATACACCACTTGATAATGTTTTAGAATCAGAAAATAAATTTGCAAGAAATGACACAATAGTAAACTCATCAAACTATATATCAACAAATGAAAAATTATGTAAAGAGTTTAATGAATATGGTGTTGGAATTGAAAATATGGAATTTTTTTCAATTCTAAGTGTTGCAAAAGAGTTTGAAATTCCAGTTGCTGGAATATTCGTAATAACAAATTATACAAATGAAAATGCCCATGAAGATTTTATAAAAAATCACAAAGAGGCAATGGATAAATTAACAAAATATTTAATTGAAAAAAATATAATAAAATAAATAAAATACTGGATAAATTATAATGGCAAAAGAAGGACTACCATCTATATATGATTACACATTAGATGAATTAAAAGAAAAATTAAAACCATCATTTAGAGCAAAACAAGTATATAACTGGCTTTACAAGAAGTATGCAAACTCTTATGATGATATGAAAAATATACCAAATGAATTAAAAGAAGATTTAAAAGCAAACTATCCCTTAGATGTTATGGAAATTGTTAAAAAAGAGCAAAGTATTGATGGAAGTATTAAATATCTTTTTAAATTAAGAGATAACCACACAGTTGAAGCTGTTTTACTTTTAATGAAAGAGAAGAAAAAAGATGAAGATGGAAATATTGTAAGAAGTGAAAAATTTACTGTTTGTATTTCATCTCAAGTTGGTTGTAAAGTGGGATGTAGTTTTTGTCTAACTGCAAAAGGTGGATTTGTGCGAAATCTTACAGTTGGAGAGTATATTGCTCAAATCGTAAATATTAAAAGAGATAATGATATAGCTGAAAATAAAGCTTTAAATATTGTTTATATGGGAATGGGTGAACCCCTTGATAACTTTGATAACTTTGTAAAAGCAGTTTCTATTTTCTCAGAACTTGATGGTTTAGCAATTTCAAGAAGAAGACAAACAGTTTCAACTTCAGGAATTGCATCAAAAATTGAAAAATTAGGAAAAATTGATTTAGGAATCCAATTAGCTATTTCACTTCATGCGGTTGATGATGAATTAAGAAGTGAATTAATTCCTATGAATAAAGCTTATAACATTGCTTCAATTATTGATGCTGTTAAAAAGTTTCCAATAGATACTAGAAAAAAAGTTATGTTTGAATATCTAGTAATAAAAAATAAAAATGATTCTGTAGAAGCTGCAAAAAAACTAATCAAACTTCTAAATGGAATACAAGCAAAAGTGAACCTTATTTTCTTTAATCCATATCCAGGAACAACATATCAGCGACCTGAAGTTGAAGATATGCTAAAATTCAAAGATTATTTAAATGAGCGTGGGTTAATTTGTACAATTAGAGAATCAAAAGGTATTGATATTAGTGCTGCTTGTGGGCAGTTAAAGGAGAAAGAAGCAAATGGGAATTCTTGAGATATCACTATTGGTTTTTATAGCAACAGTTGCAATAGTAACAGGCGTAGGATTTTATATACAAAATAAAAAAGAAAAGGAGAAATAATTTAATGGCAATTACAAGATTTGCACCAAGTCCAACTGGTTACCTTCATATTGGAGGTTTACGAACATCTTTATATAGTTATTTGTGGGCAAGAAAAACAGGTGGTGTATTTAGATTAAGAGTTGAAGATACAGACACAGCTAGAAATAATGAAGATGCAATGGAAGCTATTATTAATGCGTTTGATTGGGTTGGGTTAAATTATGATGGAGAAGTATTTTATCAATCAAGAAGAACGGATATTTATAAAATATATATTGATAAATTACTTGAAAGCGGTAAAGCATATAAATGTTACATGAGTAAAGATGAACTTGATAGCTTAAGAGCGGCACAAGAAGCTGCGAAACAAAGTCCAAGATATGATGGTACATGGAGACCAGAAGTTGGTAAAGTTTTACCAGCAATTCCTGAAGGAGTTGAACCAGTTATTAGAATTAAAGCACCAACAACAGGGACAATAGAGTTTGATGATGGTGTAAAAGGTTATATGAAATTTGATGCTAACCAAGTTGATGATTATGTAATTGCAAGATCTAATGGAATGCCAACTTATAACTTTGTTGTTGCTATTGATGATGCATTAATGGAAATGACTGATGTAATAAGAGGCGATGACCATTTATCAAATACACCAAAACAAATTGTAATTTATAATGCTTTAGGATTTAAAGTTCCTAAATTCTATCATGTTGCAATGATTAATAATCCATCTGGTAAAAAACTATCTAAAAGAGATGGTGCTATGGATGTTATGGATTATAAAAGATTAGGTTATTTACCAGAAGCATTGTTGAACTTTTTAGTAAGATTAGGTTGGTCACATGGGGATCAAGAAATATTTTCTATGGAAGAGATATTAGAATTATTTGATCCAAATAACTTAAATAAATCAGCATCTTCGTTTAATGGTGAAAAACTTTTATGGTTAAATTCAGAGTACATAAAAGCAGTTTCAAATGATAGATTAATAGAAGAGTTAAAATTCTTTGATTTAGATTTAACACATCATGCTAAAAAAACTGAACTTTTAGATTTATCAAAACAAAGAGCTCAAACTCTAGTTGAATTAAAAAAATCTATTACAGATATTTTAGATATTCCAACATCTTATGAAGAGAGTGGAGTTAAAAAATTTGTAAAAGAAGATACAAAAGATTTCTTAGAAAAATATCTTGAGTTATTAGAAAAAAACAAAGATGAGTTATATAATGTTGAAAATGTTGAAGCAATTACAAAACCATTTATAAACGAAAATGGGCTTAAGTTTCCACAACTTTTTCAGCCAATTAGAATAGCATTAACTGGTGGAACACAAGCCCCATCTGTGTATGACATAATAGCAATACTCGGCTTTAACGAGGTTTCTTCACGATTAAATGAAGCCTTAAAAAGAAATTTTCAAAATACTTGATTATTTAAAAATAATCAGGCATAATAATCGTACATTTACAAAGGACAAAATAGATGAATATTTACGTAGGAAATTTATCATATAGAACAAATGATAAAGATTTAGAAGAGCTTTTCTTAAAGTTTGGTGCAGTAAAAAGTGCAAAAGTTATAATGGATAGAGAAACAGGAAAATCAAAAGGTTTTGGTTTTATTGAAATGGAAGATTCATCAGCTGGTACTAAAGCAATCGAAGCTTTAAATGGTAATGAGAGCGAAGGTAGAACTTTAAGAGTTAATGAAGCTAAACCTAGAGAAGAAAGACCAAGAAGACAATTCTAATTTAAAAAAAGTAGTGATTTTTTTAAACACTACTTTCTTTTTATACAACTTAAAACAATCAGAAATGATATTTCTTTTATGATATAATTTTTTCAAGGATTACTATGAAAATATTATTATTAGAAGACGATTTAATACTCAGTGAAATTATAGAAGAACATTTAATTTCACAAAATCACGAGATAACAACTGTTTTTACAGGTTTTGACGCACAAGATTTGCTATACAGCAAAAAATTTGATTTATTACTTTTAGACGTAAATGTTCCTTTATTAAATGGCTTTGAACTATTAAAAGATTTAAGACTCAAAGAGATTCTTACACCAGCCATATTTTTAACCTCTCTAAATCAAGTAGATGATATAGAAAAAGGTTTTAAATCTGGTTGCGATGACTACATAAAAAAACCCTTCGAATTAAAAGAATTAGATATAAGAATAAACAATATTAAGAGATTATTTAATATTGGAAATGAAGATTTAATACAAATATCAAAAGATATATATTTAGATAAAAAAAATCTTTTAATTAACAAAGAACAAAATCAAATACGTATTGCCAGAAAAGAGTGCGAAGTTTTAGAGTATTTGATAAATAATAGCACTAAAATAGTAAGTATTGAAGAGCTTAGTTTAAATGTTTGGGCTTATGAAGATGCTCCTATATCTTCAACAATTAGAACTTATATAAAGAATCTTAGAAAAATTCTAGGAGATGAATATATAATAAATTTAAGAGGAGTTGGTTATCGATTTAACAAGAAGTGAAAAGAGCACTTTTTTTAGATTTTTATCTTTATATTTAGGTGCTTCATTTGTTTTAATGGTTGTTATTACCATACTTTATTATCAAAATGAGAAAATTCTCTATTATGATTTAACTAAATCAAATATGCAAAATGAAGTTTCAGAAATATCCTCAGAAATCATTCTTTCTCATATGAAAGGAACTGAATTTAATAAACAAAAGCTTTTAGATAAAGAGGATTATAGAATCTCTTTTTATGATAAAAATCAGAATAAGATATTTGGAAATCTTGAAGAAAAAATAGATTTTAGAAAAAAAATTATTGATACAAAAGATAGTTTTATTTTAACCGATGACGCAGTTTTAGGTCACTTGGATATATATTATATTGCTTTAAAAGAGAATATGTATTTTAAAAAGATTGAAGAGTTGAAGTTAAATATAATTGCAGTATTTTTTGTAATTTATTTAATTATTGCAATCATTGGATTTTATTTGGCAAAGCTTTTTTTAAAACCAATAAAAGAAGAACGAGAAAAACTAAATAATTTCATAAAAGATACAACACACGAATTAAATACCCCAATTAGTGCAATTTTAATGTCAACTGAAAGTAAAAGTCTAAGTGAAAAACAGATTGAAAGAATAACAATTAGTGCAAAAAGAGTCTCTGAAATTTATAGTGATTTAACTTATCTATTTTTAGAAGATAGAGACACAATAAAAAATATTCAAGAGTTTAATCTAAAAGATTTAATAAATGAACAGTTAGAATATTTAGAGTTATTATCATCAAAAAAACGAATTACTTTAATAAAAAAAATAGAAGATACTTTGTATAAAATAAATAAAGATGATTTTATAAGAATCTTTAATAATCTAATTTCAAATGCTATAAAATATAATAAAATAGGTGGAATAATTGAAGTAAGCCTACAAAATAATATCCTAACAATATCTGATACAGGTATAGGAATTGATAAAGATAAACTCGATGATATTTATAGTCGATATTATAGAGCAACCCAAGAACAAGGTGGTTTTGGTATTGGTTTAAATATAGTAAATAAGATTTGTAAAATTTATAATATTAAAATTAATGTTGAATCACAAATAAATAAAGGTACAACC
>JBBRXF010000002.1:0-122487 GCA_038248665.1 Campylobacterales bacterium
ATAATACTGCCGGGTCCCCTGGTGGAAACGTAGGCCGCTGCCAGCTCTTGAGTTTTTTATTAAGCTTTTACCTATTTGAACTTCTTGTTCTTCTAGTTAAAAGCTTTTTTTTTAGCCCGCTTTTTTGGGTATTTTACTATTCATTCTTTATTATCCTATTATTCTAGTATAATTGATCTTTATTTTTATATTTACACTAACTCTATCTACATATTCAGTTAGTTCTCTCTTATTATCTTTAGCTTGCATAGCTCCAACGGTAGAGCAATTCCATGGTAAGGAAGAGGTTATCGGTTCGATTCCGATTGCGAGCATTCCCAGCTTCTTCGCTTTTTACTGTTATTGCTATTCTTATTCTCAGAAGCTTCTTTGATTTTCTCCTCTTTTTCTGTATAATCCCACATTAACTAAATATTACAGGAATTAAAATTGATAGAACAGCCAAATAATCCATTACATGGCATTAAATTAGAAATGATACTAAATTCACTTGTTGAGCATTTTGGATGGGATGAGTTATCTAATCGTATTAATATAAGATGTTTTTATAGTGACCCATCAATAAAATCTAGTTTAACTTTTCTTAGAAAAACACCATGGGCTAGGAAAAAAGTCGAAGATTTATACTTATCAATACTTAAATAAAATTCACTATATGCATATCTAATCATTATTACACTATTATTCTTTTTTATAATAATACAGGATTTTAAATGATAAGAAAAATAGATACGAATAGTGAAGAATTTATAAATGAATTAGAGTTAACAAAGAAATTTACTGATGATGTTATTTCTAAGCATAATTTAGTTTATAACCCTGATTCTGAAGTGAATGAATCAATTCAAATGGGACTTACAAGAAATCAAATGATTTATGGAAAAAAGTTTTGTCCATGTTTTATGGTAATTGGACAAACTGTTCAAGAACAAGAATCATCTGAAAATAGACTTTGTCCATGTACTCCAGCTCTAACAGACGAGATACCAACAAAAGGTTCGTGTCACTGTGGGATTTTTTGTACAGAAGAAAAAGCTTTAGAAATTTCTAAAGATAATAATTTACATGATGCCATTTCAACTCATTCAAGAGGATTAACAAAAGAAGAGTGTGAAAAATTATTAGCAAAAGTAGAGATTAATTCTATTGAATTAGAATCTTTATTAGAAGCTAGAGATTTAGGTTTTGTTGAATTTAATTTAGTAGATACAAGAGAGTGGATGGAATGGGTTTCTAACAGAATTAAAGGAACAGATTATTTAATTCCAACTACATCATTTTATGATGCATTAGAGCCAATTATGAGTAAAAGAAAAACTCCAGTTGTAGTTTATTGTTTAAGTGGTAGTAGAAGTGCTTATTGTCAACGAATTATGAAAGATTTAGGATTTAAATCTGTTGCCAACTTAGATTATGGAATTTCATCTTATGGTGGTGCTAAAGAGAGTGGTGATAAATAGTTTTAATGTATCCTTTCTTTAGGATACATTATCTTTAAAATCTTCGCTATATTTTTTTAGTAGTAACATTATTGATATGAAAAATGTTACCATCGCTGGACCAATTATCATCCCCCAAAAACCAAATGTAGAAAGCCCAGCAACAATAGAAAAGAAAATTAAAAGTTCATTTATTGTTGTAGGTGTTTTTACAACTTTTTTATTTATGTATTTTATTATCATTGGTTTTATAAATGTATCTGCAATTACTGTAATCATTAAAACAGAATAAACGGCAATAATGATTGCATTTGTTAATGATGTAGTTGATTCATAAACAGCAATAGGAAGCCACATAATAACCCCTCCAACAACTGGAATTAATGATGCAAATCCATATAATACTCCAAATAATAATCCATCATAACCAAAGAATGTCAAAAAGAAACCAAATAAAAATCCTTCAAATATTGCTGTTACTAAGATTGAGTACAAAACAACAGTCATAACATTTGATGATTCATAAAATAAAACTATAGAGTCTTCTCTTTTTATTGGCAATAAATTTTTTATAAATAAAACAATTGATGATGAGTATAAGGTAAAGAAAAAGAAGAATATCAATATCATTACAATATCTATCATAAATTTAGCAGAATTCTTTCCTAAATATGCTCCTAGTGAAAACATATTTTCAGCAATTTTACCAACATCTATTTTAGTAATAATATTGTCTACTAAATCTTTTAAATATGTTATATTTGTTGAAAAATTTTGTATATAAGTTTTTATTCCACCCAATGTATTTATCAATGATTCTTGATTTACATGATTGAAAAAATTCGCAAATGAAAAAATACAATATAAAATAGGAACAAAAAATATTGATGCTAATCCTATAGTCATTATTGAACTTGCAATTATTCTACTTTTTAATTTTTTGTCTAATAAATGAGTAAGAGAATTTGTAGCAACTGCTAATAAAATTGAGACACTAATTGCTTTAATAAATGGATTAAAAAGTTCAACAATAAAAAAAATCATTACAATTGCAATTGCAATTAGAAAATAGGCTGGTTTCAAAATAGTTTACCTTGTTGTAAATCATCATCTAATTTTTCACTGTTTGGATAAGATAATCTAAACATTTCATAAGTTTTTAATGAAGCAATTCTTCCTCTTGCGGTTCTTTCAATATAACCATTTGCAAGTAAGTAAGGTTCAATTGCATCTTCAATTGTTCCCTCATCTTCACTAAGTGCTGCTGCCATTGTAGAAAGTCCCATTGGTTTTCCTCTATTTGAAACTAATAATTCAAGAAGATTTATATCCATTTCATCAAAACCACTCTCATTTACACCTAATTCATCTAAGGCATATTTACATCTAGATAGGTGAATTAAATTTTCATTTTCAACTTCTGCAAAGTCTCTAACTCTTTTTAGAAGTCGCAGAGCTACCCTTGGAGTTCCTCTACTTCTTCTTGAAATCTCAAAAGCCGCATCATTTTCACAAGATTTCGATAATTTAAACGCAGCTTTTTGAATAATCTTTGATAACTCTTCTTGGTTATAAAATTGCATTCTAAAATGCATTCCAAATCTCTCTCTTAAAGGATTTGACAACATTCCGGCTCTTGTTGTTGCTCCAATTAGAGTAAATCTTGGTAAATCAATTTTTACAGTTTGAGCAGCAGGTCCAGAACCAATTATAATATCTAATCTATAATCTTCCATTGCAGGATATAAAATCTCTTCAACAGTTGGAGAAAGACGGTGAATTTCATCAATAAACAAAATATCACCCTCTTCAAGATTAGTTAAAATTGCAGCTAAATCACCACTCTTTTCAATCATAGGGCCAGCAGTTACTTTAATATTTGTATTCATTTCATTTGAAATAAGATATGATAGTGTAGTTTTCCCAAGTCCTGGAGGTCCATAAAAAAGAATGTGATCTAAAGCTTCTTTTCTTTTTTTACTAGCTTCAATAAATACTTTTAGATTCTTTTTGATTTTTTCTTGACCTATATAGTCATCCCAATTTGATGGTCTTAAACTTATTTCTGTGTTATCTTCTTCAAAAGATACTGACTCAACTTCTACTAATCTTTCCATTTATATTAATACTCTTCTTCACGTGAAGGAAATGAAGAATTTTGAACATCATTTCTATATTGATTAACTGCATCTTTTACTAATGAAGCACCATCTAAATAGTGTCTTACAAATTTTGGTTTGAACTCTTCAAAAAAACCTAACATATCTGACCAAACTAAAACTTGTCCATCTGTTACATTTCCCGCTCCAATTCCAATTATTGGAATATTTACAGCCTCAGTAATTTTTTTTGCTACATTACTCATTACACCCTCAACAACTATTGCAAAAGCTCCAGCTTTTTCAACTGCAATTGCATCTTCAATTAGTTGTTTCTCATCTTGTGGAGTTTTTCCTCTAACTTTGTATCCACCTTCGCTTCTGACATATTGAGGCATTAATCCAATATGTCCCATCACAGCGATAGAATTTGAGGTTAAATGTTTTATTATGTCTGCTTTATCTGCTCCACCTTCAATTTTAACAGCAGCAGCTTTTGTATTTCTATAAACTTCAATACAACTTTTTAGAGCTCCATCTTTATTTATATAAGTTCCAAATGGCATGTCCGTGATAACAAAAGCTTTTGGAGCTCCTGCACAAACTGCATTTGTATGATAAATCATTTGCTCAAGTGTTGCAGAAAGGGTATCTGGACGACCTGCAAAACTCATGTTTAAACTATCTCCCACAAGTATCATGTCAGCTATCTCTTCAAATAGTTTTGCAAAAAGTGCATCGTAAGCTGTAATTACTGTTAATTTTTTATTATTTTTAGAATTTTTAATTTTAGTTATATTCATTTTCTCAAAATCATTTTTTATAATACTCATATTTAATTTTCCTATAATTTATTAATATTTGTATTGATTATATCAAATTATTACTTTTTTAAATTAAGAATTTATATATTTAGAATAAAAAGTTAATATTTAAAGAATAATCAAATTCCGCTTTGTTAAATAGAATAAATAAATAATGATACAAAGTTATAATTAATAGTTTAAAAGTAGATTTTAGATAGAATAATTTAAAATTAAAGATAGGATAACTGTTTTGAAAAAATTAGTAGGCTATATTACATCATCACTTCCTAATAACAATTTTACAATTGATTTAGCATATAGTATGAAAGAAGCAGGAGTTGATACTTTAGAATTAGGTATTCCTTTTTCTGATCCAGTTGCAGATGGACCGGTTATTGAAAAAGCGAATTTAATTGCTTTAAATAACGGTTTTAAATTAAAAGATTTATTTGAAGTCTCTTCAAAAATTGCTAAAGATATTGATACTTTATGGATGGGATATATGAATCCTTTTTATCATTATGGAATGGACAAAATACTTCAAAAAGCTGATGAATATAATATTCAAGGTACGATTATTCCAGATCTTCCTTTTGAAATGGCACAAACATTCGAGCCATTATTTGCAAAATACAATAAAGCAAATATTTCTTTTGTTGCACCAACAGATAGTGAAGAGAGAATTAAAACTATCATATCAAATTCAAAAAAATTCATTTATATGGTTGCCTATGCAGGAATTACTGGAAGTGGTCAAAAAGAGGATTTATCTTTAGTAATTGAAAATGTAAGAAAATACTCAAACACACCTTTATATATTGGTTTTGGTGTTGATGAAAAAAGTTGTAAAGAGAAAATTATTGGTGTTGATGGTGTTATTGTTGGAAGTGCATTTGTAAAACATATTATTGATGATAGTTTATCAAATGATGAGAAAATCAAAAGAATCTCTGCAATTGCAAAAGAGATAAAAGAAAAAATAAACGATTAATTATGCAAATACAAAACCCAGATATTGAATTTTTAGAAGAGAATAGAAATTGTTCTTATTTTGAAAATAAGATGTCTGATATTAGATATAAATATATTTATGCCTGTTCTACTTCTACTTATCAAAATATGCTAGAAAGAGGCTGGAGAAGATTTGGACGAATGCATTTTGTCCCAGAGTGTAAATTTTGTAATAAATGTGTTTCAATGAGAATTGATGTGGCAAATTATAAATTCTCTAAATCAGAAAAAAGAGTAATTGCTAAAAATAAAGATACAAAACTTTATATTAGACCACCATCTATTACAATGGAACATTTGAATCTTTATGATAAATATCATAGATTTATGAATGATAAAAAAGATTGGCCTTATACTCCAATTGAACCAGATGATTATTTAAAATCTTATGTAGAAGCAAAAGAAGAGTTTGCAAAAGAATTTTTGTATGTTAGAGATGACAAATTAATTGGGGTGGCATTAGTTGATATTTTGCCAAAATCAATCTCTGCTATTTACTGTTATTATGACCATACTTATGCTGATTTATCTATTGGAAAATTTTCTATATTAGCTCAGATAAAAATTGCAAAAGAGTTAAATATCCCTTATATCTATTTAGGATATTGGATTAAAGATCATTTCTCTATGGGATATAAAGAGGCATATTCTCCTTTTGAAGTATTAGAAAATAGACCAAATATTAATGAAGAAGCACTTTGGAAGAAAAATGAAGTATAACACTATAGTTATTCTAAGTGCAATAATTTGTGCTATAATCTCGATGTTTATTAGTTATTATCTAGTGTTATTTGCATTAGGTAAAGATAGTGGTTTTTTTAAAATTGCTCAGTTTATATTGGCAATAATATCAATAACAACTTTTTATGCGCCAATAAAATATATTTTAATGAAATATATGAATATAAAAGAAGAAAGAGAAGAAAATGATTAAATATATAGTTTCTTTTTTATTACTTATTAATGTACTATTTGCAGAAGATAAAGTATTAAATAATCAAGAAGTAAAAGAGAACATACCTTATAATCCAAATGTGGATTGTTTAATTTTAGAAGATGAAAATTCTATTATATGTAAATTTGAAATAATTAGAGATGATAAAGAACAACAAATAATAATTAACTGGATTAGTCCAACAGGTGAAATTTCAAGAACAAGAGAGATGTTGATTCCTGCAGGTGATAGTTCTGCTTACGATTACCGATATATTGATGGTAGAGAAAATGGTAAATGGAATTTTAAAATAATTTATCAAGGGAAAGAGTATGTTTCTCAATTTGAATTGAAGTAAATCTTCAGTTCGAATAAAATAAGTAGAAGTATTTTTTAGCAATGCAAGAAACAAAACCCTATAAATAGAGTTTTGCTTTTACAAATCAAAGATATTATAATCTTGATTCGTATCTTCTTAACATATATAATCTTTTTAACATTTTCTTTCTAGCAGAAATTTTTTGTTTTTTTCTGATCTCTGTCATCGGCTCGAAATATCTTCTTGCTCTTGTTTCAGTTACGATAAGATTTCTATCACATTGTTTCTTAAATCTTCTATAAGCTTCGTCAAAAGATTCGCTATCTTTAACTTTAATGCCTGGCACTAAAATCACCCACTTTCTTTTTAAAATTTTTAGGAGCCGATTATATTTAAAGTTTACTTAATCCTTATTTAACTTTAACAAATATTAGAATATAATTGATTTTTAATACAAAGGAATATTTTGAATTTAACACACTTAGATGATAATAATAGACCTAAAATGGTTGATGTTTCTGATAAATATGAAACAAAAAGAGTTGCAATCGCGTCAGGTGAAATTACTATGAGTGATGAAGCGTTTGAAGCAATTATTTCAAATACTACAAAAAAAGGCCCAGTTTTACAAACAGCTGTAATTGCTGCAATCATGGGAGTAAAAAAAACAAGTGATTTAATTCCTATGTGTCATCCTTTATTATTAAGTGGAATAAATTGTGATGTGGAAGAAAAGCCTGAATTACCTGGATTTAAACTAATTGTAACTGCTAAGCTAAATGGACAAACTGGTGTTGAAATGGAAGCCTTAACAGGGGTTTCTATTGGTTTATTAACTATTTATGATATGGTAAAAGCAATTGATAAATCTATGGTTATATCTAATGTTCAATTAGAGAAAAAATCAGGTGGTAAAAGTGGTGATTTTATAAGAGAGGATTTAAATAATGATTGATTTAAGTAAAGAAAAATTAGTTTTAAATTACCCATGTTCTTGGGAATATAAATTAGTTGTTTTAGAACATATTGATATACACGTAACTGTAAAAGAAGTTGTATCAAGTAGAGAACATAAAGTAAAAGAGTCAAAAGTTAGTAGTAAAGGTAAATACAAAAGTTATACTCTTGAACTTTTAGTACATAATGATGATGATAGAACAGAGATTTATAAAATGTTAGGTGACCATTCTAATATTAAAATGGTTTTATGATTAATTAGTATCTTATTCGTAAGATACTAATTCTTGTTTAAATTTTTCTTGATTTAATTTTTTACAAGCAACTTTATAGTGTTTTTCAATTGATTCTGCATCATCTTTTACAAGAGTTTTAATCTCTTCAATTGATTTTCCTTCTTCAAAAGCTACAAAAATTTTATACTCTTTTTTTGTAAATTTTCTTTTTAAGATTTCTTGTAATTGTTCATCTGATCTTAACGTACCAACTAATTTGTCGATATGTTTTAATAACGATTGTGTAAAATTCATCTGTTTCCTTTTATTTTGTTAACCAGTTTTCAACTGATTTTATATCATTGTAAGAAGTCATATCAAGCATAATTGGTGTAATTGATACATAATTAGCTTTTATTGCTTCAAAGTCACAATCTTTGTTTAAAGAGGGTTTCCAGAGTAATGGATGTAATCCAATCCAATAATACTCTTCACCTCTTGGGTTTAGATGTCTGTGGGTGTCATTTCCATATTCTCTAAATCCTGCTTTTGTAACTTTTATACCATTACAGTCTTTGGCTTTTATAGGTGGAATATTAACATTTAAAAACTTTCTTTCATCTAATGGGAAGTTTTTATCTAATATTTTAGTAACAAGTTCTGCAATTACATTCTTTGCAAGCTCAAAATCCCAATTATTTTCTATATCCCTACATCTATCATTACATACTTGAGAGATTGCAATTGCTGGAATTCCATGAATTACCGCTTCCATTGCAGCTGAGGCTGTTCCACTATATGTAATATCTTCTCCCATATTTGCACCAATATTTATTCCACTAATTACTAAATCAGGTTTGTTTCCTTCTTTAAATAAATCGCTTATTGAAATAAATACACAATCAGTTGGACTTCCATCATCAACTTTATAAAAATCATCTTCCACGCAAACCATTCTTAATGGTCTGTCCAACGTTAAAGAGTGGCCACAAGCTGATTTATTTTTCGCAGGTGCAACTACGGTTATTTTAGCAATTGGTTTTAAGGCCTCAATTAAGGCTTTTAATCCAACTGCATCAAAACCATCATCGTTTGTTAGTAGGATATGTTTCATGCTACTATATATACTCCTTCTAGTTGTTGTATTAAATTTTCAACTTGCGAAGTAACTTTAAAACCTGTTTCTAGTTCTAAGTCTGCAAGTTTTGATTTAATCAAAATTTTTAACTCTCTTTTTCCTTGATTGTTTGCCACTATATCAAATAATTTGTACATTAAATTTTCATCATTTGAAAAAGGAATTGCAATGGTTATTGGAGGTTCAACAACTTCCTTTTGTTTAGTTTTGATTTTTTCGTTTTTAGCTTCTTTGATACTCTCTATTTTTAAAATATTCATTCTTGTAAAATTTTCATCTTTTGAAATTCTTACTTTAAAAGCTATAGGTTCATTTAAATCATAATCTTCTTTTAACTCTTTTAATCTGTCTTCAAAAAGCATAAGTTCGATATTTCCATGGAAATCCATGATTGTAGCAATTCCAAATTTATTACCTTTTTTTGATATTCTTTCTGTAATATTTTCAATTTTTCCAACAAATAAAGCTTGGCTTCCATCTTCAAGTTCATCAATTTGTGATGAAAGAGTGTAATTAATTTTATCAAGTTGTTCTCTATACTCATCAAGAGGATGTCCTGAAACATAAAAACCTAAAGAAGCTTTTTCAAGTTCCAAAATCTCTTTCGCTTCAAATTCAGGAAGGTGTTCAAGTTCAATATCAATTTTTGTAAGTTCATCACTATCACCAAATAAAGAACCAGTTGCCATTTTTTTAGCAACTGCTGCTTTTCCAACAGTTTCTACAATTTTTTCTATTTGATTAAGAAGGGCTTGTCTTGAATATCCAAAACCATCAAAGGCTCCTGCTTTTGTTAGGGATTCAATTACTCTTTTATTTACTTTACTTCCATCAATTCTTGAGATAAAATCTGGTAAATCTACAAATAATCCACCTTCATTTCGGGCTTTTAAAATAGAGTTAATAGCAACGTCACCAGCACCTTTTATGGCACCCATTCCAAACATTACTACTTCTTTGTCATCTATTTTTTTTGCAGAAAATACTAAATCAGATTTGTTAATATCCGGTGGGAATAAATCAAGTCCTAATCTTTTTACTTCATCAACATATTTAACAACTTTGTCGGTATTATCTTTTTCAAGAGTTAAAAGTGCAGCCATAAATTCAGATGGATAATATTTTTTTAGATATGAAGTATAAAAAGTAACTAGTGCATAAGCTGCTGAGTGAGATTTATTAAATCCATATCCAGCAAACTTTACAATTAAGTCAAACAGCTCTTCACAGTGTGGTTTTTGATAACCTTTTTTAACTCCACCATCTGCAAATTCGCCTTTTAATCTGTCCATCTCTTCTTTAATCTTTTTACCCATTGCCCGTCTTACTAAGTCGGCACCTCCTAATGAGAAGCCTCCAATAGTTTGAACGATTTGCATAACTTGCTCTTGATAAACAATAACTCCATAAGTTGTCTCAAGAATTGGTCGAAGTGGTGCATCAAATTCATCATAAAAGTAGTTGATTTCAGCACGACCATGTTTTCTATCAATAAAGTCATCAAGCATTCCTGATTCCATTGGACCTGGTCTATAAAGTGCCAGAACGGCGATAATATCCTCAAAATTTGAGGGTTTTAACCTTTTACATAAATCTTGCATACCATCAGACTCAATTTGAAATAGTCCCATCGTATTTCCAGTTTGAATCAGGTCATAAACACCTTTGTCATTTACATCTGCCGTGATAAAATCTACACGTTTCCCATGTCTTTGTTCGATTAATTTATTTGCTTCTTCAATAACTGTTAGGGTTTTTAAACCCAAGAAGTCGAATTTAATTAAATCCACATCTTCAACGTATTTCCCATTATATTGAGTTGCTAACGTATCAAGTCCAGATGGTTTAAAAAGTGGAGTTTTTTTCCATAAAGGCTCATTTGAAATAACGACTCCAGCTGCGTGAGTTCCGGCATTTCTATTTAATCCCTCAAGTGCTAAAGCATATTCCCAAACCCTTGCTGCTTGTGGATCTGCATCACAAAGTTCTTTGATTTTCGGTTCTTTTTCATAAGAACTTGTTAGATTTATTCCTAATTCATCGGGAATAAGTTTTGCCATCGCATCAGCTCTTGCATAGGGCATATCAAGAACCCTTGCAACATCTCTGATTACCCCTTTTGCTAAGAGTTTACCAAAGGTGATAATTTGCGCTACGTTCGCTCGACCATACTGTTGAACAACATAATCAATAATTTCACCCCGTCTTGCTTGACAAAAGTCCATATCAATATCGGGCATTGAAACCCTCTCAGGATTTAGAAATCTCTCAAAAAGTAAACCATAAGGAATAGGGTCAATATCTGTAATTTTTAAAGAAAAGGCAACTAAACTTCCAGCAGCTGATCCCCGTCCAGGCCCAACAGGAATTCCCATTTGTTTTGCAACAATTACGAAGTCCCAAACGATAAGCATATATCCTGGAAATCGCATATTATTTATGATTTCAATTTCAACTTCAAGTCTATCTCTGTACTCTTGATGATGTTCAGGTTTTACAATTTTTAATCTATCCTCAAGACCAATTCTACATTCATGCATAAATAAAATTTTGTCATTTTCAAGGGAATATTCAATATCTGGTTCTGGTAGAGTTAAATTTGAAATTTCTGATTTCTGTCTTGTAAATTTGAAATTTGGAGGAGTTGGGTTTCCTAGTTTTATTTCAAGATTACATTTATCAGCAATTTCCTGTGTAGCTTCTAGAGCTTCTGGAATATCAGCATATAGTTTTGCTATTTGTTCTGGAGATTTTAAATAAAATTCATGAACACTATGTCTTAATCTTTTTGGATCATCATAAAGTTTATTCATAGCAATACACATAAACGCTTCGTGTGCATCGGCATCTTTTTGCTCTAAATAGTGAGTGTCATTTGTAGCAACTACTTTTATTCCTGTCTCTTTTGAGATTCTTAAAATCTGGTCATCAACAAAATGTTGGTCACTAATTCCATGTCTCATAATCTCTAAATAAAAATCATCTCCAAAAATTTCTTTATATTCTAAAGCTATTTTTTTTGCTTCTTCATAACCTTTTGCACCATTTTTTACATTTCTTTCACTTTGTGTATTTAGATGCCAGTTAACTTCACCTTGTAAACAAGCAGCACTGCAAACTAAACCTTCTGAATTATCTCTTAAAAGTTGTTTATTAATTCGGGGATAATAATAAAAACCGAACATATAAGCTTGTGAGCTTAAAAACATTAGATTTTTGTAACCAACATCATTTTTTGCATATAAACAAAGGTGAAATCTTTGTCTATTTGTTTTGTCACCTATATCTTCACTATTGTGAATATAAGCTTCCATTCCAATGATTGGTTTAATTCCCTCAGCTCTCATGGCATTATAAAAATCAATTGCACCAAACATATTTCCATGGTCAGTCATAGCAACGCTTGTCATTCCCATTTTTTTTATTTTTTTAGCTAGGGGTTTTATTTTATTTGCACCATCAAGTAGAGAATATTCTGTATGTAAATGTAGATGGGTAAATTTTGGTGTATCAGACATAATATAAATCTTTTTAGTTTTTTTATTTATAGTATATCTAAAAAATGATTTTGAGCCTCTTTAATACCTAATTTAAAACACTCTTCTAATTCTTTAAAAGTGAATAAAGAGAAATTTCTAATATGTGGACTTCCTAAATAGTAGTTTGTATTTTCCATTGAGTGTTTGTGGTTTTCATGAAGTTGTTTAAAAAGTGATTTTTTCACTTCTTTCAAGGGATTTGTTTTTTTAATTATTGTTTTATGCTCTTTTGCAAATAAATCTACAGAATAAATATCATAATTTTTATTTAGAAGTGGTTTTATCGGAATATTATCAAATAATCCACCATCAATTAAATACATTCCTTCATAACTTACGGGCTTAAAAATAGGAACTAAAGCACTTGATGCTATACATAAAGTAATTGTATCTCCACTATTAAAATAGTGCAGTTCCTTCTTCTTTAAATCATAAGCATTTACCCAAACAGGTTTTGGAATATCTTCAAGTTTTTCTATTGGAAGAAGCTCTTTTATTATTTTATTTGAGGTATCAATTTTTAGTAAACCATTTCTGAAATAGTTAAATTTCAGGGCTTGTCTTAACTCTTTTGAGCCAAAGATTTTTAGTTGTTCTTTTGCTTTTATTCCACTTGCATGGGAAGCACTTATAATTGCTCCAATAGATGAGCCACTATAAGCTTGGATTTCAATATGGTGCTGTTCACAAAAATCTAATACACCTAAATGAAAAGCACCACGAGCTGCTCCACCACCAAGGACAAGAGCTAAATTATTTGTTGGGATTTTCATCTATTGCATCTTTCTCTAACCAATTAATTATCATAAATTCTCCATCAAAAGTTTCAACAATTGCCGTACAAGATTCAACCCAATCACCACAATTTAAATATTCAATTTTTTCAATATCTCTAATTTCAGCTTTATGAATATGCCCACAAATAATACCATCATAGCCTTTATTTTTTGCATGGTTTGATAAAACAGTTTCAAAGTCATTGATAAACGAGACAGAGGATTTTACACTATCTTTAATGTATTTTGAAAGTGACCAATATTTTTTAATGCCAATAGTTTTTCGCATAAAATTTAATACGGCATTTAGATGTAAAAGTAAATCATAACCATAATCACCCAAAACTGCCAACCATTTTTTTGTCATGGTAATAGAATCAAAAAAATCACCGTGGGTTACGAAGTATTTTTTTCCATTTATACCAATATATTCTAAATCATTGGTGATATTTAAAGAGTTTCCTAAAAGTAAGGGAACAAAAGGTCTTAAAAAATCATCATGGTTACCTGTAATGAAAGTTACTTTTGTACCTTTTCTAGCTTTTTTTAGAACTCTTTGAATAACATCTGAGTGGGATTGTGGCCAAACTAATTTTCTTTTTATTGCCCAACCATCAATAATATCTCCCACTAAAAACAGTTGTTCGCAGTTATTATGTTTTAAAAAATTAAGAAGAACTTTTGCTTTTGAAAAACGAGTTCCTAAATGTATGTCGGATATAAAAATGCTTTTGTATTTCATAAAAGCATTTTAAATTCTTTTGATTACAATTTATCGACAATTTTAATTAATTATCTAAAATTAATAAACTATTTTTAACACTTAGAAAAGTTTCTTCATCGCAAAGAATATTTACAATTTCAAGTGCAAAAGCCATAGCAGTTGCTGGCCCTTGTGAAGTAATTATATTATTATCAATAACAATTGCATCATTTGAGTGATAACCATCAAGTCTTATTTTTTGCTCAAAACTAGGATAACAAGTGAAATTTTCATTTAAAACATCTGCTTTATGTAAAGCATAAGGTGCTGCGCAAATTGCTCCAATTTTTTTATTGTTTAATTTAAACTCTTTAAGTAGAGATTGAACTTTTTCATTATCTGCTAAAGTAAAAGCATTTGGAAGTCCACCTGGTAAAACTATCATATCAAAGTCATTACATTTAATATTTTCAATAGTTGTATCTGAAATGATTTTAATTCCATGTGCTCCAATAGTTTCTAAATTCTCAACTCCTGCAATTGTGACTTTTATATTTGCACGTCTACATACATCAATAATTGTAATTGCTTCAATTTCTTCAAATCCATTTGATATAGGTATTA
This sequence comes from Campylobacterales bacterium, assembly GCA_038248665.1. GTDB lineage: Bacteria > Campylobacterota > Campylobacteria > Campylobacterales > Arcobacteraceae > Aliarcobacter. The sequence goes on from JBBRXF010000002.1 coordinate 14,561, forward strand.
TAATATTTGGCATAGATTTTCCTTATGATTTTCATTGATTATATATTATTTTGATTTAAATCTTAAACCTTATTAATATAGGATATAATCATTCAAGAATATCTAAGCTAACTTTAAATAGAATTTAAAGAATTATGAAAAGGGGTTTTTAATGTCTAAAAGTATTTTTAAGTTAAGCATATTAGCAAGTTCTATATTGTTTTTCATCACTGGGTGTACTGTTGTTAGAGATGATGCTATCTCAAAAGAGTATAACAAAGTACAAACTACAAAACAACATTTAGAAGTTGCCGCTGATATGCAAAAAAATGTAACAACACAAAATACATTAGAATCAACAATCGCTTCACTAGCAGCTCAAATGTTAGAAAATAAAAAGATGGATGCGACGAAACCAGTATTAATTACCTCTTTTGTTAGACTTGATGAATTTAAAAAAACTACTGAATTTGGAAGAATCGTAAGTGAGAGTTTAATCAATGAACTTTCAAATAGAGGTTTTGATATTACAGAATTCAGAGGACAAATGGCTGTTTCTATAAATGATGAAGGTGAATATTTTATCTCTAGAAAACCTCATGAATTAAAAAATAAAATACCTAATACTTATGTTGTAGTTGGAACTTATTCAAGACAATTAGGTAAAATTATGTTAAATGCAAGGGTAATTGATAATATTACAGGTAAAATCATTACAAGTGCAAGAGCAACATATATTCATGGTGTAAAAGATGATTGTATTATCTTTAAAGATTGTGCACCAGCTAGAACTATAAATCTTGTAAAAGAACGATAATTATAATGACTTTTAATTTTTTAGGAAAATTGAGATATTTAAGTGTTTCAATTTTCTTAGTATTTTTTTTAACTTCTTGCTCTTATAAAAACCCACTTATGGGAACAAATAACTTTTACTATTTAGTCTCAAAATTAACTGATGAATCTGCAAGTAAAATCAAAAAAAATTTATCTCCACAAGATGTAGTGTTGGTTTCAGATTTTGTTAATTTAGATAAATTGAAAAATAAATCTCAATTAGGATTTTTACTTTCAAGTATGTTAAAAGATAGTTTAGTTTCTCAAAATATTATTGTAAGAGAGATAGAACTTGGTAAAGAGTTTGAATATGGACAAAGTGGTTTTAATTTATTAACACGAAATAAAGATAAAATTGCTGCAGATAAATTAACAAAAGAGAAATATGCAGTTGTTGGAACTTATTCAATAACTAACAGAAGTTTAAATATTTTTGTAAAATTAATAGATATTAGAAATGGAAATATTCTCTCTTCTTCTTATGAAAGAACAGATATAGATGATGAGATTTTAAGTTTAGAAGGCTCTAAAGGCTCTTCTATCAAAACTGATGAAGAGAAGAAAAAAGAGGCGGAGCCTGCTTATCGTCCTCACGTAGTTTTATAAAATATCCTGAATTAAAAACTGAGGAGTTACCTCTCCTCTAAATTCATTTTTACTTACTGATACAATTAAATCAAGATTTGGCGAAAATTTTATATTAGAATCATTAAACTTTAATGCTTCAAAAATCACACCATCACTATTTAATGTAAGTTTTAAGTGGTTTTTATCACGGCCAATTAAATCATATTTTACTAAAGTTGTATTAGATATTTTAAAAATTGGTCTATGATTTTCCAATCCATATGGTTCAAACTGCTCAATAATAGATAAAAATTCTAAATCTACACTTGATACATCAAGTTCACCTAAAGTTATAGGTTCAATATGTAAATCTTCTTTATAATCTTCTAACTCTTTATTTATAATAGTTTTAAACTCTTCAAGGTTAGAAGCTTCCAAAGATAATCCAGCAGCGTTTTTGTGTCCACCATAGCCAAGTAGTAAATGAGAAGCTTTAGTGATAATATCATATAGATTTATATTAGCATTTGCCCTTGCACTTCCTTTTGCAATTCCATTATGAATTGAGAAGATAAATGCTGGTTTTTTATGAGAATTTGATAGTTTTGAAGCAACAATTCCAATAACACCTTCATGCCAGTTTTCACCCCAAACAATTACTGCATTATCTTTTTTATCTGTTTTTGCTTCAGCTTTTTTTGAAATCTCTTCTTGCAGGGTTTTTCTAAAATTATTTAGGTCATCTAATAGAGATAAAGATTCGTTTGCTGCAGTTGAATTTTTTGAAAGTAAAAATGATAAAGCAACGCTTGCATCATCCATTCTTCCTGCACTATTCAGTTTTGGAGCTATAAAAAATCCAACATCATCAGATACAAAAATCTCTTTAGACATAATTTCATTTAACTTTTTAAAAGCTTCCCTTGATGAGGTTTTAATCTTTTTTAAACCTTGTTTCACAATAGTGTAATTAAGTGCTGTCATGGGCATAATATCAGCGATAATTGCAACACATAATAAATCGAGGAAGTTTGACATATTTACATCAAGATTCATCTCTTTTTTAATTGCAGCACATAAATACCAAGCAACTTGAGCTCCGCAAATATCTTTAAATTCAAAGTTACAATCTTTTTGTTTTGGATTTATAATTGCTAGTGCTATTGGAATTTTTGCTCCCACAGTATGATGGTCAGTGATTATTAAATCAATATTTTTTTCTTTTAATTTAACAGAAGCTTCATATGCTGAAATTCCATTATCAACAGTAATTACTAAACCTGCATCTATTAAATCAACAATTTTTGTAGATAGTCCATAACCATGTTCAAATCTATTTGGAATAATATGATTTACTTTAACTCCAATAGTATTAAAAAAGTCAAGCATAATAGTAGTTGAAATAACTCCATCAACATCGTAGTCACCAACAATTGTGATAGTCTCTTTTTCTAAAATAGCTTTTTTAATTCTTTTACAAGCAATATCTATATCTTTGAATTTTTCAGGAGAGGGAAGATCTGCAAGTCTTGAATAAGGATTATTCAAGTGTCTTGCAGATAGTAGTTCAAAAAGTCTACTTTTTGTGATTTTAGACATTATTTTCGTTTAGTTGCTTGTTTTACAAACTCTAAAATAATAGGATTTGGTGTCTCTAAGTGTGATGTAAATTCAGGGTGGAATTGAACTCCAACAAACCAAGGATGATCTTTTAATTCAACAGCTTCAATTAATCCATTTGATTGACCAGAAATAATCATTCCAGCATTTTCTAATACTTCTTTATATTTAGGATTAGCTTCATATCTATGTCTATGTCTTTCATAATAAATCTCATCATTACCATAAGCTTTTTGTAAATGAGTCCCTTTTAATGGTTCAAATGGATATTCACCTAGTCTCATAGTTCCACCCATTGGTGATTCGTGAGTTCTTAATTGAGTATTTCCACTTTGATCAATAAATTCATCAATTAAATAAATTAATGGATTTTTAGTATCTGGATCAAATTCGATAGAGTTTGCATCTTCAAGACCTAATACATTTCTTGCAAATTCAATAATTGCTAATTGCATTCCAAGACAGATTCCAAGATATGGAATTTTATTCTCTCTTGCATATTTAATAGCAGCTAGTTTTCCTTCAACACCTCTGTGTCCAAAACCACCTGCAACTAGAATAGCATCAGAATTTCCAATAATATCAAATGCACCAACATCTTCAATTCTTTCACTATCACACCAGTGAATATTTACTTTTGTATTTAAGTGCGCACCTGAGTGAATTAAAGCTTCAATAAGTGATTTATATGACTCTTTTAAATCTAAATATTTTCCAACAAAAGCAATTGTAACTTCATTTTGTGGAACTAAAATATTTTTAACTAAAGTATCCCATTTCTCCATATTTGGTTTGATTTTGATATTGAAATGCTCTGATAAAGGAGTTAAAATTCCTTCTTTAATAAATTGTAAAGGAACTTGATAAATTGATTGCGCATCACCAGCTTCAATAACTGCATTTCTATCAATATCACATGCAAGTGCTAATTTATCTTTTAAATTTTTTGGTAATTCTCTTTCAGTTCTACAAACTAACATATGAGGAGTAATACCAATTCTTCTTAACTCTTGAACAGAGTGTTGAGTTGGTTTTGTTTTTAATTCACCAGCTGCTTTAATATAAGGAATTAAACTTAAATGGATATTCATTGTGTTTGTTTTTGGAAGTTCATGTCTGATAGATCTAATTGCTTCCATAAAAGGTAAACCTTCGATGTCTCCTACAGTTCCTCCAAGTTCAATAATTAAAAAATCATTATCATCAGTTGCTGCATAGATTCTTTCTTTAATCTCATCAACAACATGAGGAATAACTTGAATAGTTTTACCTAAGTAACCACCTTCTCTTTCTCTTTTAATTACACTTTGATAAACTTGTCCTGTTGTAAAACTATTTTTTTTAGTTAGAGTTTTATCAATAAATCTTTCGTAGTTTCCTAAATCTAAGTCTGTTTCAGCACCATCTGCTGTAACAAATACTTCCCCATGCTCAAGTGGGCTCATTGTTCCTGGGTCTACATTTAAGTAAGGGTCGATTTTAAGCATACTCACTTTAAATCCAGATTGTTTTAATATTGTTGCAATTGAAGCAGAAGTTATACCTTTTCCTAGTGAACTAAGAACTCCACCTGTTACAAAAATGAATTTTGTCATTAAAATACTCCATAAAATAGTTGATAAATATATATTCGCGATTGTATCTAAGTTTTGATAATAAGTAAGTTAATCGGATTCTTGAAGATACTAGATAAGAGAGTTCTTATCTAGTATAAAATTATTTAAGTTCGTCTAATCTAGGGTAGATAAATACGGCTTTTCTGAATACTACAACTTTTTCAGGATCTTCTTTTGCGTAAGCTTTTAAGGTAACCGTTATTGGTGTATCTTTTGTAGCATCACTTACTAAAACTTTATCTGTTTCAAGAATTACAATTTTTTTCGCCAGTTTCCCTGGACTTAATGTAAATGGTTCGAATCTTGTAATTTTTATATCTGCATTATCAATAATCTCTAAATCAAAAGTTAATGGTTTAGATTCTGTATTTTGGAATAATAATAAGAAATTATTGCTAACTACATGATTCTCTTTAACTTTGTATAATTCAGTTGTTTTATTAACATTTAAAAGCATATGCTCTTTTTCACCACCCATTAAGAATAGTAATCCCATAACAACAACTAATGCAACAAAATACATAATAGTTGATCTTCTAATCATTTTTGTTGGTAGATTGTTTTTTATTGAATTTGTACTTGACCATTGAACAAGTGATGGTTTACCCAATTTCCCCATAACATTTGTACATGCATCAACACACTCTAGGCAGTTTATACATTCAAGTTGTAAGCCTTTTCTAATATCAATGTGTGTAGGACAAACAGTTACACATGATTCACAAGTTGTACACTCATTTGCTGCATCTGGTAAATCTTTTGCTTTAAAAATGATTTTTTCTTTGTGGTCATTATAAATTGTTCCACCTCTATTTGTAGAGTAAATTGCTTGATATGTATCGTTATCATATAAAACAGATTGAACCCTTGAATAAGGACAGATATAAACACAGAAATCCTCTTTTAAAAATACTACGTCATAAACCAAAAATGCTGCAATTGCTAAAACAAAACCAATTAAAAATAGATGTTCAGTTGGATCTTGTAAATAAGCTAGAAAATCTTCAGGTGGAACAAAAAACCACATAAAATCAGATGCTGCAATTAATGCTAACATTGCCCAAAGTATAATACCAATAATTTTTTTTGTTTTATTTTCAGCTTTTGATAAGTCTGGCTCTTTTTGTTTGTTTTTTATTCTTCTTAAACCTAAAAGCCAAGACTCAATTAAATCTCTGTATATAACTCTAAAAATAGTTTGAGGACATGCCCAACCACACCAAGCTCTTCCACCTAGTGAAGTTGCTGCAAAAATTCCTAAAAATAGGAGCATTAATAGAAATGGCATTAAATATAACTCTTGCATGTCAAAAGCAACACCTAAAAGATGTAACTGTTTTTTATCAAAAGATAATAGAAAAATATGATTTCCATCAATTCTAATAAAAGGTAAACCTAACGCAACAATACTGGCTATCATATAACCAATATATCTTCTGTATCTGTAAGGAGTTTTATTTAAAAACTCATTTTTTTCATTCATTATAAAACCTTTATAATTTTTTTTAATTCTATATAAAGCAACCTTATAATTTGTATAAATAATTATAAGATTTAGTTATGTATAAATATTTGGAAGAGTTATATTTGCGTTAATTTCTTAAATAATTCTATTTTCTCTTTTATTTCTAAAATCATTGCATCTAAGTTTAGGATTTTAAAATTAGTGATTATTGGATAGTTTTTTATAACAGATTCAAATTGATTTAATAATTCTTTTAAATTTGTAGATTCTATAATTGGAAGATTTAATTCTTGAATTAATGTTTCATTGTAATTTTTATCAACCCTTTTAAACAATACTGGATGATTACCACATGCAAGAGATTCAAGTGCCGTTTGAAGAGAAGTTGTTAATAGATATTTCGAATTCTGAATTGTTTGTACATACTCTTCTTCATCAATTACATTTGAAAAATGATTAACAAATATTTTTTCATTCCCTAAAAAGAAATAGTGTCCCATTAAAAGATTTATATCAAATTTTTCAGAATCTTTTATCATTTCTAAAAAAAGGTTATTGTAGTCATCATCTCCAAAAAAGATAGTTTTTTGAAGATTTGGAGTTTCATTTTTTTTATAAATAGATTCATCAACTATAATTCCATCTAACTCTTCATCTATTCCATAAAGCAAAGTGCAAAATTCTTTCATATCTGCTTTCATCTCTTCATTTGCCTCGGGAGTATCGTAAATTAAAATATCTCTTCTGTGCATAATATTATGGAGATTTCTTACAACATCAATATTTACATATTTTTTTACACCAAGATTATCCTTTGCAAAAGCTCCTGCTCTAAAATCACTTGTACACAAAATTGGGTCAAACTCTTTTAAAACATTTGCAATTGCTGCACATCTTTTTGTAGCTTCAAGTCCTACTGTATGCCCACTTTTGGCATATAAATAAACTTGCATATTAAGCCTCTTTTTGCTTAATATTTATATTTAAATGAATAATATCTAAAGCTGCTGGCGTAATTCCAGAAATTAAACTTGCGTTGAATAAAGTTGGGGGTCTATGTTTTTCAAGTTTTTCAATAACTTCATTTGATAATCCCGCAAGTCCTTTGAAAGAGAAGTTTTCAGGAATTGTAGCTTTTAACATTTTTTTCATTTTTTCAATTTGTTTTTGTTGTTTTTGAATGTATCTGTAATATTTTGCTTCAATAATTATTTGCTCTTTTAAATATTCATCAATTGAAGCAAGACTTGGAACTAATTTGTCAAATTTAGGTGCATCAATAGTATTTCTTCCTATTAAATCTATAAGTAAAACTTTATCATTAATTTTTTCTTCACCAATTGATTCAAGTAGTTCTAAAGTCTCTTTTTTAGAAGTTACCCATTCATTTGCCATAAACTCGATTGCTTCATCAATAACTTTTCTTTTGTTTTCTACTTTTGCCATAGTATTATCATCAATTAGACCAAAATTATGACCATATTGTGATAATCTTAAATCGGCATTTTCTTCTCTTAAAAGAAGTCTATATTCAGCTCGTGATGTGAACATTCTATATGGTTCATTAGTTCCTTTTGTAACTAAATCATCAATTAAAACTCCAATATACGCTTCATCTCGTCTTAGAATAAATGGCTCTTTTTCATCAATTGCAAGTGCTGCATTAATTCCTGCCATTAATCCTTGAGCTGCTGCTTCTTCATAACCTGTAGTTGCATTTATTTGCCCAGCATTATAAAGGTTTTTTAGTTTTTTAGTTTCAAGTGTATGTTTTAGTTCAGTTGGGTCGATATAATCATACTCAATAGCATATCCATATCTAACAATTTTTGCATTTTCAAGTCCAGCGATTGAGTGAATCATATCTTTTTGAACATCAATAGGAAGCGAAGTTGATAAACCATTTATATAATATTCTGTACACATTGCAGTTTGAGGTTCTAAAAATAGTTGGTGTCTATCTCTTTCACTAAATCTATTTACTTTATCTTCAATACTTGGACAATATCTTGGTCCTAGTCCTTCAATTTGACCTGTAAAAAGTGGTGCTCTATAGAAGTTTGAAGATATTTTTTCATGAGTAGCTAAATTTGTATATGTGATATAACAAGGAAATTGTGTTGGTGAAAATTTCGATTTATCAGTTCTAAATGAAAATGGAGATGGATTTACATCACCACCGTGCATATCCATAGCTGAAAAATCAATAGAATTTGCATCAATTCTTGATGGAGTTCCTGTTTTTAGTCTTCCAACATTTAAACCTAACTCTTTTAGTTGAATTGATAAAGTACTTGATGGTAATTCCCAAGCTCGACCTGCATCATATCTATTTTCACCAATGTGAATAAGTCCTCTCATAAAAGTACCAGTTGTTATGATAACTTTTTTAGAAGTGAATTGTTCAGTTAGTTTTGTTTTTACTCCATAAACTTCATTTTTATCATTTACTAAAAGTGAAGATACTTCATCTTGATAAACTTCTAAATTAGGAGTATTATGACAAACTTTTCTCATATACTCTCTATATTTATCCATATCAATTTGAGCTCGACTTCCTTGAACAGCTGCACCTTTTGAGGCATTTAATATTCTAAATTGAATACCAGCTGTATCAGTACAAAGTCCCATTTCTCCACCGATTGCATCAAGTTCTCGAACTAAGTGACCTTTTGCAAGACCTCCTACTGCTGGGTTACAACTTGCTGCTCCTATTTGCTCCACTAACATAGTAATTAGAAGAGTTTTTTTACCCATTCTTGCACTTGCTAGTGAGGCTTCAATTCCTGCATGACCACCACCAACAACAATTACATCATAATCCATATTGTTCCTTATAAACTTTTTTTTTGTGATTTCATATTTGGGAAATTTCTTAGATAAATGTTTTCTTCCACTTATCTAAGAAATTTGCGAAAAGTAGTTAAAATTAGCTTCTTAACAATTTTTCGATATTATACCTAAAATATATCAAAAGGTTTTTTAAGTGTTTACAGGACTTATAAGAGAGATGGCAAAAGTTGTTAGTTTTAAAAACAATTTTTTGACACTACATGCAAATTACAATCCAAAAATTGGAGATTCAATAGCAATTAATGGTGCTTGTCTTACGGTAGTAAAAGTTTCAAGTGATACATTTACAGTTGAGCTTTCGCCAGAATCTCAAAAAATTCTTGCTATGGAAAACTATAAAAATGAAGTACACATGGAACCTGCTATGATGATGGGTGATAGATTCGAAGGTCACATTGTTCAAGGACATGTTGATTGTTTAGGAACTGTTAAATCTATAAAAGCAAATGGAAATTCAACTGATTTTTTTATCTCATTACCAAGTGAATATTCAAAATATATAATTCCAAAAGGAAGTGTAACAATTGATGGAGTTTCACTTACAGTAAATGAAGTTTTAGAAGACTCTTTTAGACTTACAATAATTCCACATACAGTAAAAAATACATTATTTAAAAACTATAAAGTTGGAACAAAAGTAAATCTTGAAACAGATATGTTTGCAAGATATATTTATAATATGTTTAAACCAGCTAAAAATGAAAAACATGGATTGTCTTGGAGTGAGGTAGATAAAATAATGGCTAATTATTAAAAAGATTTTTAATCTTAGTTATCTTCAGCAGTATCATTATTTTTATTAGTATTGTAATTGGTGAATTGACCATTACTTTTATAAGTGTAAAAATATTTTTTCTTTAAAACATTAACATAAGATTTTACAGTTGCCACTTTCATATCCGCAAGATTTGTAACTTCAGTAACTCTTCCTACTTTTAAACCTTCAAAAAAGATATTATCCATTCCAGAAGTTATAACTTCATCCCCTTTGCTTATATTTGCCCAAATTGGTATGAATTTTATTTGTAGTTCATCTTGATTATCAGATGCTGTGATAATCCCAGGAGCTTTTCCTTCTCCAATAAATACAGCATAAGAACAATCTTTATTCCCATTTAATAGTCCAACTGCACGACCATTTTTGTTTACAACAATACCTGCTGAATAATTATCAGCAATTAGGCCAAAAATAGACTCATCTTCTATTTTTTTATCTAACCAAACTTTTGTAAAATCATTATAATTTATATATGAAAGAACTCTTACAAGTTCAATTTTTGCTTTGTTTTCTGGAATATCAACATTTGCCAAAAATTCTTTTAGCGTATTTAATTGACTTTGTGCAGTTGCATATAATATTTTGTATTCTTTTAATTCACTATTCTCAGTTTTTAATTTTTCTATAGTATTTGCTTGTTCAAAATGTTTTTCAATGGCAGTTGAAATATTGATTACTTTATTTATATATGAGACTTTTATGTCATTAAAAAAAGCGAATTTATTAACAAGCAGTTCATCTATCTTAAAAAGATAAGATAAACCTGCAAGTATAAAAAGAAATGCAAAAAGAAATTTACGCATTAGTTATTAGTTTTAGTAGCTCTGCTTGGTCTAGTACTTGACTTGTACCATATGCAACTGATAATAAAGGTTCATCAGCAATTCTTACAGGAAGTTTGATTATATCAGCTAAATAAGTATCTAAGCCTCTAATTAATGCACCACCACCTGTTATAATAACACCATTGTCAACAATATCACTTGCTAAATCTGGTGGCATATTTTCTAATACACTTTTAATTGCAGAAACAATCTCTTTTAGTGGTTCTTTTATTGCAATTCTAACACCTTCACTTCCAAGTTCAATAGTTGAAAGTAAACCTGAGTTATCTCTACCTTTTACTTTCATTTTTAATTCAGTATCAAGTTTAATTGCAGTTCCAATTTCAATTTTGATATTTTCAGCAGTTCTTTCACCAATAAATAGATTGTAGTTTTGTCTAACGTGTTCAATAATTGATTTATCAAATTTATCACCAGCAACTTTGATAGATTTACATAAAACTAAACCACCAAGTGAAGTAACACCAATTTCAGTAGTTCCTCCACCAATATCAACAATTACATAACCAGATGGATCAGATACTGGGATTCCCGCACCAATAGCAGCTGCCATAGGTTCTTCAACTAAGAACACTTCTCTTGCCCCTGCACTCATTGCTGATTCTTCAACTGCTTTTTTCTCAACTTGAGTAATTCCATAAGGAATACAAATGATGATTCTTGGTCTAATAAAAGATTTTCTAGAGTGTGCTTTTTCGATAAAATATCTAATCATTCTTTCAGTCATTTCAAAGTCAGCTATAACACCATCTTGCATTGGACGAACAGCTTGAATATTTAAAGGAGTTTTACCAATCATTTGTTTAGCTTCTTGACCAACAGCTAAAATTCTATCTTTACCATGTCTATCACTTTGAACCGCAACAACTGATGGTTCATTTATGATAATTCCTTTTCCTCTTACAGAAACGATTGTATTTGCAGTTCCCAAGTCAATTGCCATATCACTTGAAAAAAGACCTATTAATTTATCTAAAAACACTTGTATATCCTTTTTTATGCTACTTTTGGTTCTTTAGTTTTAAGAACAACTTCTTTTGAAATAGTAATAGTTTTATTTTTATATTTTGGAAGATCAAACATTATATCTAACATAATATCTTCTAAAATTGATCTCAATCCTCTAGCCCCTGTTTTTCTAATAATTGCTAGTTTTGCTAACTCTTTTAGGGCATCTTTTTCAAATTCTAATTTAACATCATCCATTTGGAAAAGTTTGATATATTGTTTAATTAATGCATTTTTTGGCTCAGTTAAAATATGAACCATATCATCTTCAGTTATTTCATTTAAAGTTGCAACCATATGAAGTCTTCCTATTAATTCAGGAATTAAACCATATTTCACTAAATCATCTGCTTCTACTTTTGATAAAACTTTATCGTGGTCATTTTTACCTTTTTTGTCTTGATTAAAACCAAGCACATTTCCACCATGTTTTTTCTTGATTATATCTTCAAGTCCATCAAAAGCCCCACCACAAATAAATAGAATGTTTGTAGTATCAACTTGAAGTGCATCTTGACCAGGATGTTTTCTTCCACCTTTTGGTGGAACATTTACAACTGCTCCTTCAACAATTTTTAATAAAGCTTGTTGAACTCCCTCTCCTGAAACATCTCTGGTAATTGATCTGTTTTCACTCATACGAGCAACTTTATCAACTTCATCAATGAAAATAATTCCTCGTTCTGCTTTTTTGATGTCTCCATCAGCTGCTTGAACAAGTCTTGTTACAACGTTTTCAACATCATCACCAACATATCCAGCTTCTGTTAAAGAAGTTGCATCGGCAATTGCTAAAGGAACATCAAGATATTTAGAAATAGTTTGAGCAAGTAGTGTTTTTCCAGAACCTGTTGGTCCAATTAAAAGTACATTTGATTTATTTAATTCTGTATCATCATCAATTTCATTGTGTCTAAAAATTCTTTTGTAGTGATTATAAACAGCAACACTTAGAACTTTTTTAGCTCTATTTTGTCCTATTACATATTCATCTAATATTTTTTTTAGTTCAGCTGGAGTTTTAATTTTAATCTCTTTAGCTTCTGTTGGAGTGATTTTATTATCTATTTCTTCTATTGGAAGATTTCCACTCATTATTTCATTTGCAGCTGTAACACAAGCTTTACAAATACAAGCGTTATCCCCAGCAATTACTGGATTGTCTTTAGTATCAGTTGCTCCACAAAAATCACATATAATCTTACTCATTTTCTACCTATCTTACTTTCTGTTAAAAGGAATACCTCGTTTTGTATTTAATACAAAACTAGCTAATTCTTTAACATGTTTATTTTCATTTGTTTCAAATAACTCACGAGCAACTTCTTGAAGAGGTTTTCCCGATTCAAATAGTTCTTTATATGCTGATTTTATTGCATCTATATCTTCTCTATTATCAAATCTTCTTCTTAAACCAGTTAGATTTAATCCTCTTAAAACTGCTTTATTTCCTTCTGCTAAACAAAAAGGAGGAATATCTTGCGCAACAGCAGATGCTCCACCAATCATTACTTGTGTTCCAATTTTACAAAATTGATGAATAGGAGTTAATCCACCAACAACAACATAATCAGCACACTCAACGTGACCTGCAAGAGTTGCTCCATTTGCAAAAATACAATGATCACCAATAATACAATCATGGGCAACGTGAGTATATCCCATGAATAGATTGTTACTTCCAATTTTAGTAACTGAACCACCACCGATAGTTCCTGGATTAAATAGAGTGAATTCTCTAATTTTATTATTGTCTCCAATAATTAATTCAACATCTTCACCATTGAATTTTAAATCTTGAGGAATAGTTCCAATACTAGCATGAGAAAAGATGTGATTATTTTTGCCAATAGTAGTTTTACCCTCAATTAAAGTGTGTGAATCAATTATTGTTCCATCACCAATTTTTACATCTTTCCCAATAATTGTAAAAGCACCAATCGTGATATTATCCCCTAGTTGTGCGCCTTCTTCAATTATTGCTGTTTTATGAATATTGTTCATTTATATTTGCCTATTTTGTTATTTATCAACTATCATAGCTTTTAATTCTGCTTCTGCTGCTAATTTTCCATCAACATAGGCTTTACCTATTAGAGTCATTAATGAACTTTTCATTCTAACAACTTCTAATTCATAATCTAATCTATCCCCTGGTCTAACAGGAATTCTGAATTTTGCTTTATCAATGCTCATAAAATAGATTACTTTATTTTTCATCTCTTCATCTGTCAAATCAGAACTTTTAAGAGCTAGAACACCACCACATTGAGCCATACCTTCTAAAATAAGTACACCTGGATAAATTGGATGACCTGGAAAATGTCCTTGAAAAGCTGGTTCTGAAATAGAAACGTTTTTGAAACCTCTGATAGATTTTTTAAGTTCCATATCTGTAATTCTATCCACAAGTAACATTGGGTATCTGTGAGGAAGAATCTCTTGAATTTGCATAATATCTAACATATATAATATCCTGATTTTTTATTGAATGACTTATATTATATCTAAAAAAAAATTAGTTTTGAATTATCTTTGCAACATTTTGAGAACTTCCATTCTTTAGGTATTCTCTTAAGATTTTTGAATTATTAAAAAATTCTTCTTTATTCATAGTTAGATAATCATTTAAAAGATTCTCTAATGTAACATCTTCTTGTAGAAATTCATTATGTAAAGGGTTTTTTCCCATTTTATCAAAAAAGATATTTGCAAGCCCAACATAGTTAAGTTTAACAAAAAGATTTCCTATAAAAAAATCAAGTTTTTTAGCAATATATGAAAGTGTAAATGGAGTTCCAATTAGTGCTGCTTCAAGTGTAGCCGTTCCTGAACAAATAAAAGCGTATTCACTTTGTTTAAGAGTTTCATGGGCATTTCTTGAGATAGTAAAGTTGGAAATATTGCCATATATTTTTTTTATATATTCATCATCAAATTTTGCAGGAATTATTAAAATATACTCTTTATTTGGGATTTTTTTTGTTAATTCTTTAAAAATTGGCATTAGATTTGTGATTTCTGTTTTTCTACTTCCTGGCATAAAAGCAATTTTATTTGTATTAGATAACTCTTCTTTAAAATCTTTAATTTCATCTAGAAGTGGATGTCCCACATAAGTGATTTTATTTTTATCAGTATAAATTTCACTCTCAAAAGGAATGATTGAGCAAAGTTTTGAACAATACTTTTCTAATTTTGCTACTCTTCCTTTTTTCCAAGCCCAAGCTTGTGGCAGGATATAATAAATAATTTCTTTTTCTGGATAAGTTTCCCTTAGCTTTTTTGCTAAGGGAAGATTAAATCCTGAACTATCCATTAGTAAAACTTTGTCACAATCTTTGGCTAGAAGTACTAATTCATCCCTTAATTTAAAGAAGAATCTTAGTTTCTTAACAGCATCAACTATTCCCATAATTGCTAATGCAGTTAAATCATATAATGGATTTCCAAGCTCTTTATCAAATACACCAAAAAGTTCAACATCATCTGATAAATATTTTTTTAGCTCTTTTAGGTGAATATTTGAAGAGGTTTCCATGGCACAAACTAATAGTTTCATATTATCTCTTCTTTTATATCTTCATATGTTTCTGCATTTATTTCTATTTCATATTTTTCATTTTTAATTTCATCAAGAATAATAATTGCACTTAAATCATAAGGATTCTTTAGAATCTGATTTCTTACTTCTAACTCTTGTTTAAAGTTTAGAGGATTGTACATAAGCTCTTTAACATTTGAATATGAAGTATTGGCAAAGTGGTTAAAAGTTGTAATATCAAGGATTTTAACTTCATCTCTATTTAGATAGTTTATTCCATCCTTAGAGTATTCAATTCTTCCATTTGTTTTATTTCTATTTATTGTTGAATAACATAAAATATATGAAGGAAGAACTTGTTTTGCAACTATTACTTTTGCACTTAAAAGTCTGTAATTTAAAAATCTTTGTTTAATGATTTTATAATCAGCCCCAAGCTCTTCTAACTCATTTCTTTTTTTATAAAGCTCAAGTCTTTCTTCTATTGACTCTGGTAATATTTGATTTGAAATTGGATTAAACATCTCATCCATAATCTTATCTTGTGCTTCCCTTTGGGCACTAAGACCAAATAAACAACCACAATAATTTTGTCTATAAAGAGAGTTCTCTTTTACTTTTTGACCTTGGATTTCTGCTCCATTTCCAGCTTTATAATCTCTATAAATAAACTCTAAACCTGTAAGTGATGAAAGATTGTTTCCAATTTTTTCTAATTTTTCTTGAGATTTTTTTGGAGAAATCAATAGTGTAGTCGTGAATTTATTATGTCCTAATTCAACTGCTTTTTGAACAGTAGTATCAAGTCTATCATCATAACAAACTGTACATCTATCACCTTTTTCAGGTAAATGCTCCATTCCTTTAACTTTTTTTAACCACTCTTCTAGGTTATAAGCACCTTCTATTAGTTGAATACCCAACTTTTTGCATGAGTATTCAACATCTAAATATCTTAATCTATATTCACTATAAGGATGAATGTTAGGGTCATAAAAATAACCTACTAACTCTTCACTTGGAAATTCTTCTTTAATTCTTTCTAAAAAATAGTGACTATCAACTGCACAACAAATATGAACTAACAATAAAAAACCTTTAATTATATAATTTGATATAATTATAGTAAAAGTTTTCAAAACAAAGGATTAGCCATAAAAAATTTACTCATTCTCATTTTTTCTATATTCATCTTTACTGGATGTTTTAGTGCAAATGAACCACAAATTAGCTCAAATAGTGCCACAATATTAATCAAAACACCACAAATGAAATTTTATGATAAAGGTTTTATTTACAAATTTAAAGAGTATACCCAAGTTCAAATTTTTAGCGCAGGAACAGCTGTTTTAGATATGAAAATTTATGAAGATAAAGTTTGTAGAACAACTTTTAAATGTCAAGATTTAGAAACTTTTAATAAAGAGAATTTATCAGCAACTTATCCAAATAATTTTCTAAAAGAGTTATTTGAAAGAAATCAGAAAGAGGTAATTCATAGGGATAAAGAGCATGATATTTTGATTAAAATAATAAGAGACTAGAAAATCTAGTCTTTTATTATAATTTTATTATTCCTAATTCGTTTAGCATAATAAATAGTATTGAAATAGGAGCAATAAATCTGATTATAAATAGCCAGATTTGGTAATAATTTTCTCCTACATGGGGAACAATAGCAATTCTTGATACTTCTTTACTAATACCAAATCCAAAAAAAATTGAAATTATCATTCCACCAAGAGGTAATAATATCGCTGAACTTATAAAGTCAAACCAATCAAAAAGGTTTTTACTTCCAATTGTTAAACTATCTGAAAAAATAGTTGTATTTGATAATAAAACAACTATACCAATAAGATAGGCAAAAAAAGCTGCGCCATATGTAGCTTTCTTTCTTTCTATATTTCTTCTTTCAATTAAGTACATAACTGTTGGTTCTAATACAGAAACAGCAGAGGTAATAGCGGCAAAAGCTAGGGCAATAAAAAACAGAAGAGATAAGAAAATCCCAATAGTTCCCATTTCGTAAAAAATTGCAGGTAGAGTTATAAATACAAGTCCTGCTCCTTTACTTGGTTCTTGACCAGCTGTAAATGTAATTGAAAAAATAATTAATCCAGCAATAATTGCAATTAAAGTATCCATTACTACAACCCAAATAGATGCTTTTACAATATTTACATCTTTATCTAAAGAAGAAGCATAAGTTAAAATAGTAACCATACCAATTGATAATGTAAAAAAGGCGTGACCAACTGCTACTATTAATGAACCTGATTTAAATTTATCAAAATTTGGATAAAACATAAAATCAACTGCTTTCATAAATCCATCAAGTTGAATTGAATAAATTAATAAAATTAGTAGAATAATTATAAGTGCAGGCATCAATATATTATTTAATTTCTCAATACCTTTTTTTACACCTTTTGAAATAGTTAAAGCAATAAGTATAAAAGTTAATGTGTAATAAATAAATTGGGAATAAATATCATTTTTTAAGAAATCAGAAAATAGGGCTTCTGAATTTTGAAAACTTGAAGGTAAGGCAGTTAATGAAATAACAATATAATTAAAAATCCATCCTATAACAATAGAATAAAAGGTTAAAATTAGAAAACCTGTTAAAAAGGTAAATCCTGAGTATTTCCAAAACTTTTTATTTTTAGGTGCAAGTATTTCAAATGTTGAAACCCCATCTTTATGTGCGTTACTTCCTAGTAAAACTTCTCCAATAAATATTGACATACCAATAAAAAATACTGTTGCTAAGTAAACTAATACAAAAACTCCACCACCATTTTCTCCAGTGATATATGGAAACTTCCAAATATTTCCAAGTCCAACTGCACTTCCAGCAGCTGCAAGAATAAATCCGACTCTTGTAAAACGATTTTTATGCATTTTTCTCCTAAATTTTTTAATCTAATTTTTGTGGTTTTCCAAAGTAATAACCTTGAGCAAAATCAATTCCCATCTTTTTAACTACATCAAAAACACTTTGAGAATGAACAAACTCTGCGATAGTTTGAATATTCATTTTTTTTGCAAAATCAATTATTGTTTCTGTAACCATTTGTGAATTTATATTTTTATCAATATCTTTTATCATTGAAGCATCAATTTTAATATAATCAACTTTTAATTTCATAATATATTCAAAATTTGAGTAACCAGTTCCAAAATCATCTATTGAGATTTTTGCGCCAGTTTTTTTTACTTCTGTAATAAATTCAATAACTTCTTGATAATTCTCTATACCTTCAGATTCTATAAGTTCAAAGACAATTTTATCACCTAATTTATATTTATGCAACTTTTCAATGATAGTTGAATAAACATCTTCGTTTAAAATATCATGAACAGATAAATTAATAGCAACTTGTTCATCTCTATTTTTGAAAATTTCAAATGTTTTTTCTACAATTATTTTCGTAAGTTTAGGATAAAGTTTATTTTTTTTAGCTAATTCCAAAAAATGTATAGGAGAAAGGTACTCCCCTTTTTCATCAACCATTCTCATTAACGCTTCAAATTTTACAATTTTTGAAGTTTTAGCATCAACAATAGGTTGAAATAAAGGCTCAATCTTATTATTCTCTATTGCATCTTTTATTTTCTTAGCCCAAATGAGATTTTGTGAATATTCATGCTCTATTTTCATAGTGGGTTCATAAATTAGATATTTCTTTCTTGTTTTTTTTGCAAGTTTTAAAGCCATATCAGCATTGTTCAACAAAAATGAAGTTCCAAAAGATACTCCTATTGTTGCATTTACATAAATTTCATTTTCATTAATTGTAAAGGTATGATTTTCAATACAGCTTGCAAGATGTAAAGCAATGTTTTTAATATCCTCATAAATAGTTTCACTTGGAAGATAAAGGGCATATTCATCTGCATGAAGTTTAAATAATATTGCATCAGTAGAGACATTTTCTTTTATTATTTTTGCAGTATATTTAATAATATCATTTCCAATTTTATCTCCGTATAAATCATTTATATGTTGAAATTTATCAATATTAATAACCATTAAAATCGCATCTTTTTCATTAGATAAAATCTCAATTAATTTTTTTCTATTGGGAAGGTTTGTTAATTCATCATGGAAAAATTGGTATTCAAGGGAATCTAACATATTATTAAATACATTCTTCATTGAATCAATCTCTTGAATTTGGTTATTTATACCAACTCTTTTTGTAATATCTTTGTGGGTAGAGATATAATTTATATTTGTGATAAAGTTTTTGATTGGTTTTACTAAATATTTATCAAATTCTATATATAGAGCAATAAAAATTACAATAGAGAATAAAATTATAAATAAAATAAAGAAATTAATAATAGATGATAGAGAAATCTTTAGGTCATCTATTGGATACATAATATTTATTACACCTAAAACATTTCCTGATTGGGTTTGAGTGTGGCATTTTAAACACTCATCTTTTGCAATAATTGGATAATAATATTCAATTGTAGAGTCATCAATTACATTTAAAACATCATCTTTTTTTAGGGCTTTTTGAACAAAAGGGTCATTTTCTCTAACTTTTAAATCTTTTTGAATATCACCAAATTGTTTAGCGACTTCTTCTCCTCTATAAACATTAACAGCCATATTTTTATCAACAGAATTTAATCTTAGAATAATTTTTTCTAAATCATCTCTTGTCCAACCTCTCTCCATTGCTGAGTATAAAGATTGAAATACAAGTTCTGTAGTTTTTTTAGCATCTACTTTAGAAAGTTTTTCTATAGCTTCTTTTTTCATATATTGAGTGTAAACAAAAGCAATTGTTAGAGAAAAAGTGAGGGTGATAAGGATTATTTTTAATATGAGTCTTTTATAAGTAGTTTGTCTTTCTTTCATTATCACTCTTTTTCATAAAATAATTAAAAATAATTATAGATTATACAAAATATAAGCTTGAAAGAAGTAATCCTAACTTTTTAGAGATATAAATAATTTATCATAAGAAAGAGATAACTCTCTTATGATAATCTTTTTAGCTTGTTATATCCAACTTTAATTAATTTTAATAGGGGTCTTCTATATGAACTAAATACATATTTTTTAATTTCGTAAGCGATTCTTCCACTTACTGTTACTAATCCAAAAAGGTCACCAGCAGCATATTTTCCACCAAGTGCGATTAAAATTCCATCAAGTTTTGGATTTGATTTAATGAGTTTTTTTCCTGCAATTATATTTAATACGTTGTTCCCTGCATCTGTACCGCTGATTCGGGCAACTGTAACATTTGGAGGCATTATTTCACCTTTTGCATTTCTAATTTCGGCAATATCTCCAATTGCAAAGATATTTTCATATTTGTCAGTTTGAAGATATTCATTAACAACTATTTGCCCTCTACCATTTTTTGCAACATCTTCTAATTCAGATGTAATTGTAGAAGCTTCAATACCCCCTGTAAAAATTACGAAAGAGTGATTTATTTTAGTTCCATTTGAGAAATGACAATAACCATCTTCAACTTTTGTAAGTTTAGTATTTGTAATGATGTTAATTCCAAGAGATTTTAATCTCTCTTGAGACATACTTATTAGTTTGTGAGAAAGACCAGGAAGAATAGTTACAGAACTACTTATCAGAGAAATTTTTAGATTATCACAAGAAAAATTTCCCCTTTCGAAAAATTTGTTTGAGTAATAAGCCATTTCAGCAGCAATTTCAACTCCAGATAAACCAGCTCCAACTACAACGATTTTTGTATCAGCACATTGTTTAGCTTCATCTTTGATTTTTTTGAATAATTGTTGTTCAAAACTTTGTTTAAAAGTGATTGCTCTATGAAGTTTTTTAATATCATCAGCGTTGTTAAGACCTGGAATACTTGTAGGGAAAAATGTTCTTGTACCAGCTGCCATAATTAAATAGTCAAATTCAACTATCTCTTCTTCTTCTGTATAGATTTTTTTTGCAGTTTGATCAATTCTTCTAACTTTTAAATTTTTGTATTCTAAGTGATGATGATTAAATCCCATACATAAAGTAGTTAAATCGATAGTTACATCTGCAAAGTTAGATTTATTTGCTATTAAATCATAAACCTCAGGTTGTAAATTATGATAGGTATGTTTATCTATCAAAGTAATCTTTATATTCTTGTTTTTAACCAATTCCCTTAATGCATATATCCCTGCATATCCACCACCAATTATTACCACTCTTTCCATAAGGCTGAATCCTTTTATTAATTACAATGTGCTTGAAATGTTCTTTTTACTTAATTACTAATGGCGAATAATATCCAAAATATATAGCCCTAATGTAGCAAATCTTTAACTTTCAAAATTATTTGTTATTCTATACTTAATCATTTAATTACAAAATAAAAAAGACAGAATTTCTTTTTTTTAATGCAAATAGTGTACCTAAATGACACTTTATAAAGATTATTAAGTGATTTAATTTATATTTTAATTCCTAGAATATGCATCTTTAGTTTTGTTCTAAAGTACTATTTTTGTAGAATGTCCAAATAAAAATAAATAGGAATAAATATGAAATATGTTGGAGCACATGTAAGTGCTAGTGGTGGAGTTTATAATGCACCAATAAATGCTATGGCAATTGGAGCAAAAGCTTTTGCTTTATTTACTAAAAATCAAAGACAATGGACTGCAAAAGAGTTAGATACAAAAACAATTGATAAATGGTTTAAAGAGTTAGAAAAATCAAAAATTCAAGCAAAACATATTTTGCCCCATGATAGTTATTTAATAAATTTAGGTCATCCTGAAACTGAAGCAAGGGCAAAATCATTTGACGGTTTTGTACATGAAATACAAAGATGTGAAATTCTAAAACTTGATAGATTAAATTTTCACCCAGGGTCACACTTGCGAAAAATATCTGAAGAAGAGTGTTTAAATAATATTGCAGAGTCTATGAATAGAGCCATAGATATTACAAATGATGTAAAACTTGTTATTGAAAACACAGCAGGACAAGGAAGTAACCTTGGATATAAATTTGAACATTTAGCTTATATTATTGACAAAATTGAAGATAAAAGCAGAGTTGGTATTTGTATTGACACTTGTCACATGTTTACAGCTGGTTATGATATAAGAACAAGGGAAGCTTACGATAAAACTTGGAATGAATTTGATGCGATTGTAGGTAGACAATATTTAATGGGAATGCACATTAATGACTCAAAACCAGAACTTGGATCTAGGGTTGATAGACATGACTCTTTAGGTCTTGGAAAAATTGGTTGGGATGCTTTTAAATTTATAATGAATGATGAAAGAATGGATGATATTCCTCTTGTTTTAGAAACGATAAATGAAGAGATTTGGGCACAAGAAATTCAAGCACTTTATGATTTAGTAGAAAAATAATTTCTGAGGGAATGATATGTGTATAGAGTATAAAAAACTCTTTAAGGCAATTCATGAAAATTAAAACAAAAGTTCCATTTGATCCCAATAACTTTGATACTTCAATCACAGTTAAAGAGTTAACAAAAAAATTTCCTCATCTTTTGGATTTAGATTATAAAAAGGTGAGTTTGGCAAATGAGATAATCCCTTTGAATTATGAGATTTTTTCAAAAGATTATAAAGACTTCTTTTCAAGTAATATTGAAGACTATTTTGATTTTGAAGTTGATGCTGTAATATAAAAGTAAATTTTACTTTTATATTATAGTTTTTGAGTAATTAATAGAATCATTTAGATTAGTAAAAGTTTTTAAATTTATTTCATCAAATGGAAAATTTGCTTTTACTAACTTTTTTAAAATTCTTTCATTTAAACCAGAAAAAATCAATTTTTTATCTTTGTTAGCAAAATTATCAACTATTGATTTAAGTGCAACCATCGCTGTCATATCAATCATAGTTACATTTTGCATATTTAAAATTACCACACTTGTATCTTCTTTTGTGTTTAAAAGTGTTTTTAATGCATTTTGGGCTGCACCAAAAAACATTGGACCATTAATATCATAAATAGAGATATTCTCAGGAATATCAGGGTGAATAGTAAGTTTTGTATTTACAAGCTCAATTGAGTATAAATCAATAGTTCTTTTAATAAATAATATAGAAGCTAATCCAATTCCAATGGCAACTGCAATTTGCATATCAAATAAAACAGTCAAAATAAAACATGTTAAAAGTACATAAACATCGTGGCTTGGAGCAACTTTTAAGATATTTATAAAGTGTTTAACTTCTGACATATTCCAAGCAACAACTAATAGTAATGCTGAAAGTGAAGCCATTGGTAAATATGATAAATAAGGAGATAAAAACATTATAGAAACTAAGATAAATAAAGAGTGTACAATTGATGCTAGTTTTGAAGTTCCACCTGATTTAATATTTACAACAGTTCTAGCAATTGCAGCAGTTGCAGGAATTCCTCCAAAAAATGGAACAAGTATATTTGTAATTCCTTGACCTATTAACTCTTTATTTGGATTTGTTTTATTTCCCGTCATACCATCACTAATTACTGCACATAAAAGTGATTCTAATGCACCTAAAATTGCAATTGCAATACTGTGGGGAAGAAGTTTATATAATAAATCTAAAGTTATCTCTTCAGGTTTTAAAAAACTCCAAGGCAATTCAAATTGTAAAGGAATAGGAGGAATCCCATCCCCTTTTATTCCTCCAATATCATAATGAAATGTAGAGGCAATTGTTGAGATATTTAGTTGTAGGAAATAGATGTTTGAAAAAGCAACTATTATTGTGATAATTGTTAAGGCTACCAATGCTGATGGAATCTTGCTTTTTGTTTTTTGCCATGAAATTAATAAAAGAAGGGTAAATAATCCAACAGTTAGTTCTGCAGGTTTAAATGTATTAAAAGAGCTAAAAATCAAATAAATTTTATCCAAGTAGTGACCATTGAAATTTTCAATAGTTAAACCAAAAAAGTCTTTTATTTGAAATGTTGCAATTACAACTGCAATTCCTGAGGTAAATCCAACGGTTACTGGATATGGAATTAGTTCAATTAATGTTCCAAGTTTTAAAACACCAACAAAAATTAGAATAATCCCAGATAATAATCCACAAATTAGTAATCCTGAAATCCCAAACTGTTGAACTATTGGAATTAAAATTACAACAAAAGCAGCAGTTGGTCCTGAAATATTTATTTTACTACTTCCAAAAACAGCTGCTATAATTCCTGCAACTATAGCTGTATAAAGTCCAAGTTGAGGTGGAACTCCTGTGGCAATTGCTAAAGCCATTGAAAGAGGAAGGGCGATTATTCCGACAGTTAAACCAGATAAAATATTGTTTTTCATTTCTTTCTCATTTTGGATTTTCTCGAAGAATTAATTTTATATTTTGAATTTTTAAGTCTTTTTATCATAGAAGATGAAATTTGATACATCTTGATTATATTACCTCTAAGATTAGTATTTTTTTCATTATTTCTAGCAATCTCATAATATCCTAAAAGCTTTAAATAATCAAAATTATTTAAAAAAGAGTAAAAAATCATCGATTTTTCTTCTTCTAATATCCATTCACTCAAAAGTGCTAAAACAATTTGTTCCGGAATCCAAAGGTCACCTTCAAGTAATTGGGTTTCAATCTGTTTTACAATGGTGTTATAATAAAATATTAAGGCTTCATCATTTGGAAGAAGTTTATGATTTGCTTGTCTTGCTTGTTGATATGCCATAAATGATTTTAATTCATAGGCATTAATTATTGTTTTGTCTAACTCTTTATTTAGTTCTATTATATTTTTCTCAATCTCTTTGTTAAACTCTTCATAACCTAAATCTATTTTATATTTTTCATTTTCTATATTTTCAAGAAGTTCTTCAATTACTGTTTTAATATAAATAAGCAAAGCATCAGTTTTTATATCTCTTAGAAGTTTTATACATATTTGTGGTTGATTATTAGCGCTCATTTTAGTCCGAATATTTAGATTAGTTGGATTTTAAATCAATAATACTTAATAATGAATTAAGTTCAAATTATTAGTTTATGTTCATTAAGTCTTTTAATATAAATTAAATTATAATTCCCAAAAAAATTATGGATATAAATGAAAAGTAAAATAAATGATGAGTTAAACAAAGTTAAAAGAGATTTGTATCTTAAAGCTTCAGCTGAATATTTTGATAAGTGTGGATATAAGAATTTTAAGATTTCACAACTTGCTAAGGAGCTTGAAACTTCTGTGGGAACTATTTATAATCTTTTTATTTCAAAAGAAAATCTATATTTAGAATATCTAATTCTAAAACTACAAAATTTTTTAGATAAGTTAAATGAAAATGAAATAAATGACCCAATGAAAAATCTAGAGTTATATCTATCTTGTAAGTATGAAATATTTATTCAAATAGATAATAATAGGGATGAGACTTTAACTAATGACCCATATTTTTTCCATAAGTTAGATATTTCAAATCATGGAATAGTTGAAGAAATATATGAATATTTAATTAGACAATTTAAAGGTTTATATCCAAACTCAAATATGGATTATAAACATACCGCAATACTTTTTAAGAAGTTATCAGATGGATTTGTTGAGAGTTATTTATTAAAAAAATATGATACAAAAAATATTGTAGAAGATACAATAAAACTTTTTTTCTATGGTTTAGAAAAAAAGTAATATTATATTTTAACTCTTAAAGTTTGTAAATCTCGAAGTTAGTATCTCTTACATCTTTTTTAATTACATCTTGCCACTGTTTAACTTTTTTCATATCTTTTTCTTGTGCGAATAGACCTTCAGTGTAGATTTTTATTAACATTTTTTGTGCGGCAAGTAAATTTTTAGAAGCTGCAAACTCAATTAACTCAATACCTTTTTTATTATCAACCGGTGTATTTATACCTTGAAGATAAAATCTAGACAGTTGATAAGCTGCATTTGGGTCAACATTGCTAGAATCTTGTAAGAGTTTAAATGATTTATCTAAATTCTTTTCAACTCCATCACCTTTATAATATAAAAAAGCTAAAGCAAGATTTGCATAGGCATTTTTATTATCAATTGATTGGTTAAGATATTCAACTGCTTTTTTGTAATCTTTTTTCTCAACACTATATGTTCCCATTCTAAGTTGGGCATAAGAGTTTTCATTTAGAATTTTTTTGTAGCAAAACAGTTTATTATCAATATCTTCTATTTTTTGACAAACATTTGCTTTTTCTAGGGCAACTGCGTCTTTATCATCGGAAAATGATAAGAATGAAGGCATTGAAAACTCAGGCATTTTTAATGAGCAAGCTGTAAACAAAAAAATTGATAAGCTTGGTAGAATGATTTTTTTTAACATTTATATTCCATAAATTTTATTTGTAAAGCTATTTGTTTTATCTTGATATTGTTCATTCCAATAATCAGATTTGTCAGTATCTCTCTCTATATATTCACCACTTCTATATACTCTAGAAAACTCTTGTTGTGCAGCTTTCACATCATTTGAAGCAGCGAAATTTAAAAGTTCAAAGGCATCTTCAATTTTATTTTTATCTATGTAATAAAAATATAATTTATATGCTGCAATTGGGTCTATCTCTTTTGTTTCTTCCAAAAGTTTGATTGCTAGATCATCATTGATTGGAACACCAAATCCACTTTTATAAATATCAGCTAAAGGAGCATTTGCATAAAAATTACCCTTTTGTTTTGATATATTTAATCTTTGAATAGCTTCATCAAAATTTCCTCTTAATTGTGCATTTAAACCAAGTCTTAATTGGGCAAAAGAGTTTTTGTAAGAAATTAAATCATAACAATCCATCTCAAAATGTTTATTTGTATTTCTACAATCATCTGCAATTGAGAGTTCATTAGCTGAACTTTTCGTAAATTCACTTTTATTAGAACAACCACTTACTGCGAACAGACAAAGAGTAACTAGGGCAAAAGAAGAAGAGATTATCTTATGCATACGATTCCTTTTTTATTTACTTATAAATTGCCTTAATTCTAGCAAGTTTTTTATTCATAAGTAGTTAAGTCATATTGCTGTATCATATTGTCCTTAATGGGAGATTAAATGATTTTTATTGGACTTTTTTTATTTATAGCTTTTGTGGCTATAGCTTTGAATGTTTATAACCATTCAAATTTGGCATATATTGAAGAGTATTTACAAAAAAATAAGTGTGAAGAGTATGCTTATTCTAAAGGTTCATACAAGGCTTTTTGTGATGATTCTTTTGTAGAAATAAAAAATAGTTTTATTGTAAATCTTGATGAAAACTCAAATATTTTCAAATATGAAGATATAAAAAATTTAGAAATAAATCAACTAAATCTAGTAATTAATAGCAATAATAAAATAGCTTTTAAAGAAAAAGAAGAGTTAGATAAATTTTATAATAAATTAAAAGAAAAAATAAATAAGTAGGATAAGCAAAGAAGAATGAAAGAAGTAATTAATTTTATAAAAGCGCAAAATGTAGAAAAAACAAACTTCTTTGGACAACTAAAATGTTCAGCAGAAGAGGCAAAAATCTTACAATATATGTCAAAAGAGTATGTAAACGGTAGAGATACTTTAGGTGTTATTGATGTTTTAGGAGAGTTTTACGATTTAAAAACTTATAAACATTTAGAAAAACTTGATTTAATCAAATCTCTTTTAGAGTTTGGTTGGTTAGTTCAAGTATCTTTTGACCAAGTAAAATTAAGTGAAGTTTCAAAGTTAGAGCTTATAAATTCAAGTGTTTCACTTTCAAGTGCTTATTTAAAAATGTTAGAAAATGGAAGTAATGATTTTGTTCTTCCTGAAATTAAAAATTATTCTGACCACCTAGAATATTTACAAGACCAATTTTTTAGAATTGATTTAGCTCAACAATTAAATGTTGTTAGAAAAAACTTTGATGTTAATAGTCCAAGTTCAAATAGATTAAAATCAAAATTAATACTTTTAGAAAATAGAATTAAAGAGAGAATAAAAGTTACAAATAACTCTATTATGCTTGAAGATTTTTTCAAAGATAATGATTTAAATGAACAAGAACAAACTCTATTTTTAGCTCTTTTAAAAGAGGAATATTCAGGAGGAGACGGAAGTTTAAGAGATATGAACTCTTTGATTGAATTAATTTCAAGTGATGATTATGAAAAAATCAAATATAGAAGTTTACTTGAAGAGAGTTCAACTTTAGTTTCAAAAGCTTTAATTGATTATGATGAAGTTTTAACTCCATTTGGTGGGATTAATAGAAACTTTTATATTCCAGATGAGGTTTTATATAAAATTTCTCACCCAACTAAAAAAAGTGCAAATGTTGGAAAAATCAAACTTGATACGGTTATTAAAGAACAAGATATGTTTGAATTGATTTCAACTACAAAATCTTTAGATGATGTAATTTTAAACGAAAAAACAAAAGAGACTTTAGATGCTCTTTTAAAACAAGTTGATAAAAATGTAATTAATCGTCTGAAACAATGGGGAATTAAAGATAAAAAAAGAGGAATTGAAGCAAAAATAATTTTTTATGGGGTTGCAGGAACTGGAAAAACTTTGACAGCTTTAGCTTTAGCAAAATCTCTTAAAAAAGATGTTTTAAGTTTTGACTGTTCAAAAATTTTATCAATGTATATTGGTGAGAGTGAAAAAAATGTTAGAAGCATTTTTGATAAATATTATGAATTGCGAACTCAAACAAAATCAGAACCAGTTTTACTTCTAAATGAAGCTGACCAATTTTTAAGTGCAAGATCTTCAGGAAGTGCAAGTAGTAGTGATAAAATGCACAATCAAATGCAAAATATTTTTCTTGAGCAGATTGAAAGATTCGATGGTATTCTAATTGCAACTACAAATTTACTTGAGAATTTAGATAAGGCATTTTCTAGAAGATTTAATTACAAAATTGAGTTTGTAAAACCAAA
The DNA here is from genome assembly GCA_038248665.1 of Campylobacterales bacterium. Lineage (GTDB taxonomy): Bacteria > Campylobacterota > Campylobacteria > Campylobacterales > Arcobacteraceae > Aliarcobacter. The sequence goes on from JBBRXF010000002.1 coordinate 43,570, forward strand.
CAAAGCTCAAAGAATTGAACTTTGGAAAAAATTAATACCAGCAAATTTACCTTTAGAAGAAAATTTTGATATTGAAGAGTTAGCAAAACATGAATTAACTGGTGGACAAATAGAATTAGTTATTAAAAATACAGCTTATAAAATAGCTGTTAGTGATGAACCACTATTCAGAGTTGAGAACTTTAAAGAGCAAATTACCAAAGAACAAAAAGGTCAATTTGACAGTGAAACAAAAGTTGGGTTTTTTTAGAAAAATCCAACCGTAGATTATTGTTTCTTTTTGTACCAGTTTCATTCTTATCCTTAGAAAAACATTAAATTATAAGCTGAATTTTATAAGGTTACAATATTATTGCGTACATTATTAATAAGTGGCTATTTATCACAAATTAGATATTATATTTGTAGATTGAAATAAACTTTTTAGCTTTTAAAAGGATAAATTAAATGACTCATATGGAATTTGCACATCCCTATTTTGGTGCATTTGTAATGTTTGTTGTAACATTTACGGCATTTGGTGCAACAGTATGGCTTTCAAGATATATTAGTAGAAAAATTGCAAGACTAGATACTGAAAAACTAAAAACAACTCTATACGAGTGTGGACCAGAGGTTACAAAACAGCCAAATAGCATCTCTACACAGTTTTATTTAACAGCATTATTATTTATTTTATTTGATGTTGAAATTATATTTATGTTTCCATGGGCAGTTAACTTTAAAATTTTAGGTTGGTTTGGTTTTGTGGAGATGATATTATTTATTACTTTATTAGCAATTGGATTCTTATACGCATGGAAAAAAGGAGCGCTTGAATGGCACAGCATAAAATAAATTATTTACAAGATAATGGGGCTGCTGTTAAATTAACAACAATTGATAAGTTAGTTAATTTTGGTCGTTCAAACTCTTTATGGCCAATGACTTATGGATTAGCATGTTGCGCTATTGAAATGATGGCAACGGGAGCTTCAAGATATGACTTCGATAGGTTTGGAACTATTTTTAGAGCAAGTCCTAGACAATCTGATGTTTTAATAATTGCAGGAACTCTTACAAAAAAACACGCTGAGTTTATGAGAAGGTTATATGACCAAATGCCAGATCCAAAATGGGTAATTTCTATGGGAAGCTGTGCAAATACAGGTGGGATGTTTAATACTTATGCAACTGTTCAAGGTGCTGATAGAATTATTCCTGTTGATATTTATCTTCCAGGATGTGCACCAAGACCTGAAACACTACAATATGCCCTTATGACACTACAACAAAAAATCAGAAAAGAATCAATTTTTAGAGCTCACAAAAAGAAGAGGTTAGTATAATGAGAAAATATACGCCAAAAGACAATGTTCAAAAACAAGCATACTTTTCAGATAGATTTTTTGTCTCTCCTAATGTTCCAAGATTTGAAATAGATTCAGATGAAATTTTTTCAAGTGATTTTGAAAAAATCTCCAAAGTAATAGAAATCAAAGAAGCCTATATAGAACACACTCACTTAGTTTTAATTATCGATAAAAATTCTATTGTTGAAACTATGAATTTTTTAAAAAATGAACTTGAATATGACATGTTAATAGAACTTTCTGCAATTGATTATTTAGCCACTCGTGATGGATATGAAGTTTTTTATGAGATGTTGTCTATTTCAAAACATAAAAGATTAAGAGTTAAATGTTTTTTACAAAAAGATGAAGCAATAGAGTCTGTAACTTCTATTTTTAAATCAGCAAACTGGTCTGAAAGAGAAATGTATGATATGTTAGGGGTGAAAGTTGTTAATCATTTTAATTTAAAAAGAATTATTATGCCCGATGATTGGTATGATCATCCATTGAAAAAAACATATCCACTTCAAGGTGATGAGGCAGCTTCTTGGTATGAAGTTGACAAAATATTTGGAAAAGAAGCAAGGGATATAATAGGCCCTGAACAAAGAGACCCAGCGGCAATTGATAGATACGATACTACAAGATTTGCAAGACTTGGGCACGAAGTTCCTTTTGATACAGATATTTCTTTATTTGAACCTGAAACAAATATCTCTTATCAAGAAGAGAATACTTCAAAAATTATGAAAAAACTAAAACCTGAAGAATCAGTTGTTTTAAAAAGAAGAAGGTAGAAAATATGCAACAACCAAATAGACTAAAACCTTTTTTTGAAAATATTCACTTTGAGCGTGATGATAATACTATGATGGTGAACTTTGGTCCACAACATCCATCTGCTCATGGTCAATTAAGACTTATTTTAGAGCTTCAAGGTGAGGAAGTTGTAAAATCAAGACCAATGATTGGATACCTTCATAGAGGTATGGAAAAAATGGCTGAAAATATGATTTATAATGAATTCTTACCAACAACGGATAGAATGGATTATATTGCAGCAACTTCAAATAACTACGGATATGCTTTAGCTATTGAGCAATTACTTGGTATTGTTGCTCCTAGACGTGCTGAAATTATTAGAACAATGCTTTTAGAGTTAAATAGAATCACTTCACATTTATTCTGGCTTGCAACTCATGCCCTTGATGTTGGTGCAATGTCAATGTTCCTTTACTGTTTTAGAGAAAGAGAATATGCAATGGACTTAATTGAAGACTATTGTGGTGCAAGACTAACTCATAGTGCTGTTAGAATTGGTGGAGTTCCTTTGGATTTACCAGCTAATTGGACAGCTGATTGTTTATCATTTTTAGATGTTTTAGCTCAAGAGTTAAAAACTTATGAAGGTCTTTTAACAGAAAATAGAATCTGGAAAATGAGACTTGAAAATGTTGGAGTTATTAGCCCTGAAATGGCAAAAGATTGGGGATGTTCAGGAATTGTTTTAAGAGGTTCTGGAATCAAATGGGATTTAAGAAAAGAGATGCCTTATGGTATCTATCCTGAACTTGATTTTGATGTTCCAGTTTCATATACGAACGACTCTTATGGAAGATACAAAATCTGTATAGCTGAAATGAGAGAATCTTCAAAAATTTTAAAACAATTAGTTCCTATGTATGAAGAGTCAGATACTCAATTAATGGCTCATGCTCCAAATTATATTTCAGCTCCAAAAGAGCAAATCATGACTCAAAACTACTCTTTAATGCAACACTTTGTTTTAGTAACTCAAGGTATGAGACCACCAGTTGGTGAAGTTTATGTTGCAACTGAATCTCCAAAAGGAGAACTTGGTTATTTTGTAGTAAGTGATGGAAGTCCTTATGCATATAGAATGAAACTTAGAACCCCAAGTTTTCAACATACAGCAATTTTAGAAGAGTTATTAGTTGGATGCCAGTTAGCCGATGTGGTTACTATTATTGGTAATTTAAACATCGTTTTTGGCGAAATAGATAGATAGGGAATGAAGTTATGAAAAGATTTGATTTAAGACACTTAAAAAATGACTTCTACACAAGAATGTTAGAGCTTATGGATAAACAAATAGCACCTGAAGAAACAGCAATTATTATGTTTGAAATTGGAGATTTTTCTAATATCCAAAAATCAGCAGATGTGATTTATGAAGCTGGTTATACATTGATGAACTCAATTAAGTTTAATGAAGTTGATTGGACATTAGTTGTAAAAAAAGTAAAACCAGAACAAAAAGCTGTGGTTGAAGAAAGTGCAAAAGATGAATAAAATAGAGCTAATTTTAAAAAGCGATTTTATTATCTCTTTTGGAACTTTCATTGAAGAGAAAGAACTAAAAGATTCAATTTTAAAAGCTGTTGAAGTAAATAATGCAAAATTTATTTATATGCATCCCATTGATAATTTTAATTTAAAATCTTTTTATTCTCAACTAATAAAATATGAAGTTGGAAGTGAAGAAGGAATTTGTGCTTTATTATTAAATAGTTTTGCTTCAAATTGTGATGAAAAAACTAAAGCTTTTTTAGATGATTTAGACTTAGGTTATATTAGTGCTGAAAGTAGTGCAGGGGAAGAAGAGTTTGAAGAGGCTTTTGAAAACTCGCAAGAAGCAAAAGTTAAAACATTAATTGTTGGAAATGATTTAGTAAATCACGAAAGAGTAGAAAATATTGTTAAATTATTAGCAATATTAAAAAAATATTCAGATTTTAATTTAGTTGTTCTAAATGAAGAATTAGGGCAAAAAATCAATTCTTGTACAGATTTTGATTTAGAAGAGCTAGAAGAATTAAAATCATTTAACGGAACATTAGTTTATAAATTAGTAGATGAACAAAATGATGAGTTAGTAACAAGTCAAACTTTTGCAAATATAGTAAAGGTATCAAGTGGTAATGAAGTTTTCGTAATATCAAAAAATGAGAAAATCAAAAGAGTATTAAAAATTGATGAAAACTTACATGGAACAATTGCAATTCTAAAAACAAAAATTAATGAAGATATTTTTAATGGCTATATTTATAAACAAGTAAAGATTGAAAAGGTAGAAGCATAATGAGCGATATGATTACACTAACAATTGATGGTAAAAGTGTTCAAGCCAAAGATGGTGAATCAATTTTAAATGTAGCAAGGGCAAACGATGTATTTGTTCCTGCTGTTTGTTATTTAACAAGATGTTCACCAACACTTGCTTGTAGACTTTGTTTAGTTGAAGCAGATGGAAAACAAGTATATGGTTGTAATACTAAAGTTAAAGCTGATATGAACATTACAACAGTTACTCAAAATATTGAAAAAGAAAGACGAGCAATAATGGAAGTTTACGATGTAAACCATCCATTACAATGTGGAGTTTGTGACCAAAGTGGTGAGTGTGAATTACAAAACTACTCTTTATATATGAAAGTTGATTCTCAATCTTATAGTATCAAAGATATTCACAGACCAACACAACATTGGGGAGTTATGAACTATGACCCAGCTTTATGTATTGTTTGTGAAAGATGTGTAACTGTATGTGAAGATATGGTTGGTTCAAGTGCGCTTAGTACTGTAAAAAGAGACTCTGATAACATTGATAAAGTATTTAAAGATGAAATGCCAAAAGATGCTTATGCTATGTGGAATAAACTTAATAAATCACTTATTGGATACGATGCAGATGCCTGTACAAATTGTGGAGAGTGTATTAGTGCCTGTCCAGTTGGAGCTTTAGTTTCACATGATTTCCAATATACTTCAAATGCTTGGGAACTTAAAAAAATACCAGCAGCTAATCCTCACTCAAGTGATTGTGCATTCTTATATTATGATGTAAAACACGAATCAATAGATAAACATGCAACTAAAAAAATTTATAGAGTAAATAGTGAACCACATTTTTCAACGGTAAATGGAGCTGGAAGATTTGCCTATGATTTTGAAAACAAAGTTCAATCAAAAGATAAAGATGCTTTTGCAAAAGCACTTGAAGCATTTAAAAAAGCAAAAAATATCAAATTTAATTCTTTTATAACAAATGAAGAAGCTCTAATTTTACAAAAAATAGCTTCTAAAATGGGTTCAAACCTTGTAAATGAAGATGCAAGAAGATACCAAGAGTTTTTAAGAAATTATTCTAAAACATCTGGAAAATCACTTTATTCTTCAAAATTATCAGATGTTCATAATTCAAATTTTGTAATTTCTGTGGGTTCATATTTAAAATCTGATTTACCAAATGCTAGATATGCCTTTAATAATTCAGTTTCAATGAATAAAGGAAGTGGTTTATATTTTCATCCAATAGCTGATCCAATTATGGAAAAAATTGGTAAAAAAGGTAAAACTACAGAGTTTATTTACCATGATGCAATGGTTGAAGAATCAATTTTATATTTTATATTATATAAATTTGCAAAAGATTTACCAGCTGAAGTTCAAGAATATATAAATTCATTTAAAGAGATGAAAACAAAAACTGTTACAGAAGAAGTAAAAGAAACAGTTGTTGAAATAGTTGTTGATGAAGCAACAGGTGAAGAAAAAGAAGTTAAAAAAGTTGTAACAAATAAAGTTTCAAAAGAAGTGGAGTATGAATATACAAAACTTGTTGAAGCTTTTGGAAAAGATGAAAAATTCCTTGATTTAGTTAATGAAATGTTAGCAAAAAAAGACTCTTTCTCTTTAATGGTTGGAGAAGATTTAATAACTCATCCAAATGCTGAGAATCTTGCAAAACTTTGTGGTTTAGTTGATAAATTTACAGCTTTTGATGTAGTGATTATCCCATCTCAAACAAATACTTTAGGTGTTGCACAAATTTGTACACTTTCACAAGAAGAGTCAGGATTTAGTGTTGGATATAATGTAAAAGCAGATTTTGAATTATCAGCTTTAGGTGATGGAGATTTAGATATTCCAGCACTTAATCAACAAGAGGGAACTTTTACAAATATTGACAAAAAAGTAATTCCTACAAATGCAGCAATAGGCTTTAATGGTTATACATTAAACGAAATTGCAAATGAACTTTTAAATGAAGATATTGAATATACAATAGAATATACAGCAAAACTTCCTCTTGAAAAAGGGTATAAAGCTATTGCATTTGATGATTTACCAAATAAATTTGGAAATGACCAAGTTGAATATAGAGGTTATGACTTAACTTCAAATGATACTTTAACTCAAGATACAACAAAACAAATTGATGTAGAGAAAATCACTTTAGCTGATAATGAGATTTTAATTTATAAAGCAAATCCAATTAATCAATTTAATGAATTTACAGCAATTAGCCATGAATTTAAAGATAATTTACAAGATGGAATTTTCTTCTCAAAAGCTATGTTTGAAAAACTTGAATTATCTGAGGGTGATAAAGTAAAAGTAAATGCAAATAATCAAGAGTTAGTATTAAATGCTTTTGTTGATATTCAAATAGATGGAGATATTCCTTATGTATCAACATTTATGAAAAACAGTGCATCAAATGTTTTATTTAATAGTTACAGATTTAATAAAGCAAAAGTAGTAAAGGCATAGTATGGAAACAAGTATCATATTAGAAACAGTAATCAAAGTAGTAGTTGTTCTTGCAGTTTTCTCAGCACTTGCTGGATTTACAACTTATATTGAAAGAAAAGTTTTAGCATTTATGCAAAGAAGATTGGGACCTACAAATGTTGGGCCTTATGGATTATTACAAATTGCAGCGGATGGAATTAAACTATTTTGTAAAGAGGACTTTATTCCTGCTAATGCATGTAAACCTATTTTTATGGTGGCACCTTTAATTACCGCTGCAACTGCATTTATTGCAATGAGTGCAGTTCCATTTTTCCCAGAATTTGAAATGTTTGGGTATACAGTAAGACCAATTATTTCGGATATTAATGTTGGTGTTTTATTTGTAATGTCTGTGGGTGCTGTTGGACTTTATGGACCATTACTTGGTGGTATGAGTTCTGCTAACAAATGGGCATTACTTGGAGGTGCAAGAACTGCAATCCAACTTTTATCTTATGAAGTTGTATCTGGACTTTCACTTTTAGCTCCACTTATGATGGTTGGAAGTTTATCTTTAATTGATATTAATAACTATCAATCAGGAGGCGTTAGTGATTGGATTATTTGGTCTCAACCATTAGCATTTATTTTATTCACAATTGCTGGATTTGCAGAGACAAATAGAACTCCATTTGACTTACTTGAGCATGAAGCTGAATTAGTTGCTGGTTATGCAACGGAGTATTCAGGTATGAGATGGGGGATGTTCTTTATTGGAGAGTATGCTAACCTTTTTACAATTTCATTTTTAATTACACTTATCTTCTTAGGTGGATTTAATGATTTATGGTTTATCCCCGGTGGATTAGCAATTGTATTAAAAGTTATGGCTTTGATTTTTATCTTTTTATGGACAAGAGCTTCTTGGCCTCATATTAGACCTGATCAATTAATGTGGTTATGTTGGAAAATATTAATGCCACTTGCAGTACTAAATATTTTAGTTACTGGTTTTGTGATGATGTTTTAGGAGTTAAGATGGAACTAAAAGATTTTAAAAATAGAAATGTATCAGATGGATATGTAACAATTCAAGAAGATAATTATCCTAAAACTTCTTGGGATATGTTCAAACAAGTATTATCACGATCAGTAAAAGGTGAACTTTTTGTTGGTATGAGAATCACTTTTGGAATAATGTACAGAGCATTATTTAAAGGTGAAATGGCAACGGTTCAATATCCAAAAGAAAAATTACCAATAGGTCCAAGATATAGAGCTGTGCATAAGCTTCTAAGACTTTTAGAGTCAGGTGAAGAAAGATGTATAGGTTGTGGACTTTGTGAAAAAATTTGTATTTCAAACTGCATTAGAATGGAAACAAGAATTGATGAAAATTCTAGAAAAGAAGTAATGCAATATACAATAAACATGGGAAGATGTATTTTCTGTGGATATTGTGCTGAGGTTTGTCCAGAACTAGCAATCGTTCATGGTGGAAGATATGAAAATTCAAGTGAACAAAGAGCACATTTCTCACTTAAAGAAGATATTTTAACATCAGCAAATGGCTTAGGTGCACAACTTGAATTTGATGGATATGGTTCGGTGTCACCAGATGCAGATAAAAAAATTAAAAAAACACCATTATCATACTAAGAGGAGTCTAGATGTTTGAAGTTATAGCTTTTATAATATTTTCAGTGTTAACTATTAGTATGTTTAGTATTACAGTTTTAACAAATAATGCTTTATATGCATTAAGTTCCCTTGCTGCTGGAATGATTTTTATCTCAGCATTTTTCTTTTTATTAAATGCAGATTTCCTAGGAGCTGTTCAAATTGTAGTTTATACGGGTGCAATTATGGCTTTATATGCCTTTGGAATGATGTTTTTTGACTCATTATCAGAAGTAAAAGAGAAGATAAAAAATCCAAGATTAGTATTTTTACTTTCAGGAATGTTAGCATTAATTTTAGTAGTTGTATTTTTAGCTCCTGTTATTGGACAAAATATTGAAGCAAATTATCCAGTTCATCCTGAATATGGAAATACAGTTGATGTTGGATATGTACTGTTTACTAAATATTTATTAGCATTTGAACTTGCAGCTATTATGCTTCTTGTAGCAATGATTGGTGGAATTGTATTAGCAGGGAAAAAAATGAATGAATCATATTCTGAAATGAAAGAAGAAGAAATAGATGAGAAAATCAGACTTGATGAAGCATCTTCAAAGGATGTTAAATGACTCTTAACGCATATTTAATACTCTCAACAATTCTATTTTGTATAGGTTTAATTGGTGTAATTAGAAGAAAAAATGTTTTAATGTTATTCTTTTCAACAGAAATTATGTTAAATGCAGTAAATGTTGGATTCGCTGCAATTTCAAAATTTCATGGAGATTTAACAGGACAAATGTTTGCATTTTTTATTATTGCAGTTGCTGCAAGTGAAGTTGCAATTGGTCTTGGTTTACTAATTTTATGGTACAAAAGAACAGGTTCTATTAACTTAGATGATATTGCAGGGATGAAAGGGTAATTATGGAAAAATATATATACATTGCACTTTTTGCCCCACTTGTAGGTTCTTTAATAGCTGCACTATTTTCAATGCAGAAAAAAACACTATTTACTGGATTGTTTACATCTTTTATGTTAGCTGTTTCTATGTATGCTTCTTTATATCTATTGTATTTTGTTTATACAACAGAAACAACTTTACATGTAAATCTTTTTGATTGGATTGTAATAGGAAGTTTAAATATTCCTTTTGGTTTTGTGGTTGATGAAGTAAGTGTTGTAATGATGTCTGTGGTTACTGTTGTTTCTACTATGGTTCATATCCACTCTATTGGATATATGGATCACGACAAAGGATTTAACAGATATTTCTCTTATCTTTCAGCATTCGTATTTTCGATGTTAGTTTTAGTAATGAGTGATAACTTTGCTGTTTTATTTATAGGATGGGAAGGTGTTGGAGTTTGTTCATGGTTACTAATTGGTTTTTGGTATCACAAAGAATCTGCAACATGGGCAGCAAATGAAGCCTTTATTATGAATAGAATTGGGGATTTAGGATTACTTCTTGGAATGTTTGTTATTTATTGGAACATTGGAAGTTTACAATATGAAATCGTATTTGCTCAAATTTCAACTTTAGATAATAATATTTTAGTTTGGATTGGTGCTTTATTATTCCTAGGAGCTATGGGAAAATCAGCACAATTCCCACTTCACACATGGTTAGCTGATGCAATGGAAGGACCAACTCCCGTTTCAGCTCTAATTCATGCCGCAACAATGGTAACAGCTGGGGTTTATTTAGTTGTAAGATCAAATGAACTTTATACTTTAATCCCTGAAGTTGGATATGCAATAGCAGCTCTTGGAGCTTTTGTTGCTATTTTTGCAGCTTCAATGGCTTTAGTTAATAATGATATGAAAAGAATCATTGCTTATTCTACACTATCACAATTAGGATATATGTTTGTTGCTGCTGGACTTGGAGCTTATTGGGTTGCACTTTTCCATTTAGCGGCTCACGCTTTCTTTAAATCAGTTTTATTCTTAGGTGCTGGAAATGTTATGCATGCTATGGATGAAGAATTAGATATTAGAAAGATGGGTGGATTACACAATAAAATGAAGGCAACTTCAATTATTATGACTCTTGCCTCTTTAGCACTTGCTGGAATTTTTCCACTTGCTGGATTCTTCTCAAAAGATAAAATTCTTGAAGTTGCATTTAATTCAAACGCGATGGTTTTATGGGCAGTTTTATGGATAACTGCTGGGTTAACTGCATTTTATTCATTTAGACTTGTAATGAAGATTTTCTTTGGAGAGCAAAACTATTCAAATGAAGAACATCATCCACATGAAGCTAAAAACTTTGTAATAGCTGCAATGATTCCACTTGCAGTTTTAGCTGTAATTGCTGGTTGGTTTGAACACTCGTTTGTTGAGTTTGTTACAAAAGTATTACCAACTTGGGAAGCTGAACATATTAATCATTCAACTTCTTGGATATTAATATTAGTAACAAGTGCTGTTGCAATATTTGGTATTTTTCTTGCAGTATTTAAATATAAAAATGGTGGATTTGATAAATCTTGGGAAAATACAGCAATTTATAAATTGTTAAGTAACCAATATTTTATTCCAAAATTTTACGAAGTTGCCATTTCAAAACCATATCATAAATTCTCAGTTTGGGCATGGAAAACAATAGAAATAAAATTAATTGATGCATCAATTGATGGATTAGCTCACTTTGTTAATAAATTAGGTGTAAAAGCAAGACCAATTCAATCTGGTAATTTATCATCATCGTTAAGACTTATGGCACTTGGATTAATCTTAGGATTAATCTTTGCCTTAGTTTTATCAGTACTTTAAGGGGTTATGTAAATGGAAAATATTTTATCTATGTTGATATTTTTCCCAGCAGCAGCAGCTGTTGTTGGATTTTTAATTGATAAAGATTCTATGAGACAATATGGAGTTGTTGTTACAGTTGTTGAATTTGTATTGTCACTTTTACTTTGGTACTATTTTGATACAAACGTTGCTGGTATGCAGTTTGTACAAAGTTTACCTCTTATAAGTTCTTATGGGATTAATTATTTAGTTGGTATTGATGGAGTTTCTCTATTTTTAATAATTATGATTACCTTTATGACAATGATTGCATTAATAGGTTTAACTGAGAAAAAAGATGTAAAAAATTTAATCATTACAATGTTGTTTTTAGAAATGACAATGGTTGGAGTTTTTGTTTCTTTAGATTTAATTCTGTTTTATGTTTTCTGGGAATTAACACTTATTCCAATGTTTTATGTTATTGGATTTTGGGGAGCAGAAAAAAGATTTTATGCGGCAATTAAATTCTTTTTATATACATTCACTGGCTCATTGATTATGCTTATTGGTATTTTATATTTTGGATATGTATTTTATCAAGCAACAGGTACTTGGAGTTTTAGTGTATTAGAGTGGAATAGTATAATTCTTCCATTTGATTTACAATTATGGTTATTTATTGCATTTTTTATGGCATTTGCCGTAAAAGTTCCAATGTTCCCTTTTCATACTTGGCTTCCATTAGCTCATGGACAAGCTCCAACAATTGGTTCAATTATGTTAGCTGCTGTTTTACTAAAAATGGAAACTTATGGATTCATTAGATTTTCACTTCCTTTATTTCCAGATGCGAGTGTTTATTTTGCAGGATTTATGGCAACATTAGGGCTAATTGCGATTATTTATACAGCTATGATTGCATATGCACAAGAAGATATGAAACAGATGATTGCATACTCATCAATTTCTCACATGGGTGTTATTACTCTTGGGGTATTTGCTTTAAATATTGAGGGAATTTCAGGAGCTGTTTATCTAATGATTGGACATGGTATTGTTTCTGGAGCGCTGTTTATGAGTGTTGGAGTTTTATACGATAGAAGAAAAACCAAGATGATAAAAGAGTTTGGTGGTTTAGCACATAATATGCCAATGTTTGCACTTGTTTATGCAATTGTATTAATGGCTTCAATTGGATTACCATTAACAATTGGATTTATTGGTGAGTTCTTATCACTGTTAGGATTCTTTAAATATTCACCAATTTTAACATTTATTGCAACTTTAACTATTGTTTTAAGTGCAGTTTATATGTTATCAATGTACAAAAGAACATTTTTTGGGAAATTAACAAAACCTGAAAATAAAATTATGAGTGATATTAGAGGAAGAGAGTTAGTAGCTCTTGGTTCATTGGTAGTTTTAATTATTGCCTTAGGAATTTATCCAAAAATTATATTAGATCCATTAAATACTACAGTTACTCAACTTACAAAAGTGATGGAAACAAAAGCAGTTAATGAAGATACAAAACTTAAATTAAAAGCTTTAAACTCTATAGGGGAGGTTAAATAATGCTTGAGCCAATTAAAATAAGCCTAGAAAGTCTAAATCTAGGAACAATGGCACCCGTTTCAATAGCAATTATTGGAGCTTTAGGAATTTTATTAACTGACATTTTTAATAAAAATAAACATAAATCACTTTATGTAATTTTAGTAGTTCTGTTTTTAATCTTTGACTTATTTACACTTCTAGCTTTCCATGGTGAACAAAGAGGTATGTTTGATTTAATGTTATTAGATGGGATAGCAATTTTATCTCAATGTATAATAATTGGGGGATCAATTCTTTTTATTTTTTTAGGATTATCAAAATTAAGACTTCAAGAGTTTAGATACGCTGAATATTTTGCACTATATTTATTTACAGTGGCAGGATTCCAATTTATGGTGAGTTCTGATTCTTTAATTTTAATATTTGTTGGACTTGAAACATCATCACTTGCTTTATATACAATGATTGCAATGCACAATAGAATGGTGTCAATAGAAGCTGCAATTAAATACTTTACAATGGGTGCACTTGCTGCTGCTTTTTTTGTGTTTGGTGCAATGATATTTTATGCAATAACTGGAACTGTAGAATTAGGTCAAATGGCACAAGTTTTAACAGAAGATGGATTTTTATCAATGGAAAACTACTCTAATTATGTTTTAGTTTTAGTAGGATTTGTATTTATATTTGCTGCTATTGGGTTTAAACTATCATTATTCCCATATCATATTTGGGTTCCAGATGTTTATCAAGGTTCAACTTCTGCAATGGCAGGATTTTTATCAGTTATTCCAAAAATGGCAGGTTTTGTTGTTGCTTTAAGATTCTTTGAAATTTTTATCCATGCAAATGATGTTATTATTCAAACGATTCTTTATGTTACAGTTGTATTAACAATGACAATTCCAAATTTAATTGCACTACAGCAAAAAGATATAAAAAGAATGCTTGCATATTCATCTATTTCAAATGCAGGTATGGCAATGGCTGCAATTGTAATTGGAACACATCAATCAACAAATGCACTATTTTTATATTGGATTTTATTTACAATCACAAACTTTGGTGCTTTTGGAATGTTGTGGTTAAATAGAGGAAAAGAGTTTGTAGATTATGAGTCACCATATACATTTAAAAAGTTCTCAGGACTTGCTCAAATATCTCCATTTACAGCTTCAATTTTAGGGATGTTTTTATTTGCATTAACAGGACTTCCACCATTTGCTTTATTTTGGGGTAAAATGTATTTAGTTGCAAGTGCTGTAAATGCTGGACATATTGCCTTAGCTATTATAATTGTTTTAAATTCAGTTATCTCTGCATATTATTATTTAAGACCAGTTTCATATATGTTCTTACGAAATCCAGAACAAGGTGCTAATACTAAATTTATGCAAAATGCAACAACACCAATGAAATCAGTTGTTGGATTTGCAGTATTTTTAACACTTATTTCTATTTTATTAATTGACCCACTTTTAAATATAATTTCAACTTACGTTACAAATTCAGGGTTTTAATAATTAAAGATTCTAATCATTTATAAAAAATGATTAGAATTTATTGTAAAATGAATCCATGAAAAAACTTCTTATATTATTTTTCCTTTTATTTACTTTTTCCTTTTCTAATTCACTAGGATTAACAAATACCGATATTATAATTCTAAAAAAAATTAAATCTCTAACAGATGATAATTATATGAAATATACATTGATGGCTTTAGCAATAAAAGAGTCATCTGTTGGTAAAAATTTAGTAAATCCAATAAGTAATGATTATGGCCTTTTTCAATCTAATATAAAAAGTGTAATAAGAAGACAAAAGGTTCCAGACAATATGTTCAATAGAAGATATTTTTCTCAAAAGTTAGTATACGATGTAGCTTTTTCAACAGCAAATGCAATAGTTGAAATAGACTTTTGGAGAAAAGTTCATAAGGATAATTGGATAAAAATTTGGGCTAGTTATAATACAGGTTGGAAGTACGTAAGTGACGATGGTTTAAGTTATGCAACTTCAGTTTTTGATATAATTAAGAAACTCAAATTTGAATACAATTTGTAAAATAAAATCCTATATAACCAAAAAATAAACCATAACTTGTTACAATCCACCAGAAAAAATCAAGGATATAATTTGAAAACTATAAGTGTTGCACATTCACCAGATGCTGATGATATATTTATGTATTATGCAATTAAGTTTGGTTGGGTAACTCCCGCAGACGCAAAATTTGAAAATACTGCTGATGATATAGAGAGTTTAAATCAAGCAACTCTAAAAGGTGAGTATGATATTTGTGCAATCTCTTTTGCTTTATATCCTTTTGTTAAAGATGATTATGCCCTATTAAAAACAGCTGTTTCTTTTGGTGAAGGATATGGCCCAAAACTTATAAAGAAAAAAGGTACAAAATTAAAGAAAAATTTTAAAGTGGCTCTTAGTGGCGAATTTACTACAAATGCACTTTTGTTTAAAATCGCATATCCAAATGCTAGAATTACTTATATGAATTTTTTAGAAATAGAAGAAGCAGTTTTAAATGGAACTGTAGATGCAGGTGTTTTAATTCATGAATCAATTTTAACTTATAATAATGAGTTAGAAGTTGAGCGTGAAATGTGGGACATTTGGGTTGAACTTAGCGGTGGAGATTTACCATTGCCACTTGGTGGAATGTGTTTAAGACGTTCAATTCCACTTCATAGTGCAATAAATTATGAAAATACTTTGATAAAAGCAGTTGAAGTAGCAAATAAAAACAGACGTGTATTAGCCCCAATGTTATTAGAAAAAGGTTTGATTAGAGTTGATGCAGAAACTTTAGATAAATATTTAGATTTATATGCAAATGATAACTCAGTTAAAATGAGTGAAATTCAATATAAAGCCTTAGATAAATTGTATGAGTTAGGATATAAAAATGGCTTTTATGAAAATCTAATAAAAGCAGAAGATTTTTTAATACCAAATGAGTATGCAGAGTTAAGAGCTAGATAATAGATGCAAAATAGTATAAGAACAATTGATTTTAAGAAATACTCTTCAATAAAAATAGGTCCAGTTTTAGATGTTTTAGAGATAAATGAAATAGGTGATTATAGTGATTATCAAATAATTGGAAGAGGTAATAATCTTTTAATCTCGCCAAATATAGATAAGAAATTTGCAATTTTAGGTGAAGAGTTTGATTATATTAAGCAAGAAGGAAATTTACTTTTTGTAGGATGCTCAACTACATCTGGAAAACTTTTAACATATACTAGAAATAATGATATAGCAAACTTAGAGTTTTTAGCAAAATTACCTGGAAATTTAGGTGGTTTGGTTAAAATGAATGCTGGACTTAAATCTTGGGAAATGTTTAACTATATTAATAGTATTAAAACAAAAGATGGATATATAAAAAAAGAAGATGTAAATTTCTCTTACAGAGAGACTAAAATTGATACTATCGTTTATGAAGTAGTTTTTAATATTGAGTATGGTTTTAGTAAAGAGATGTTAAAAGAGTTTAACAAAATGAGAGATAATCAACCTAGAGTTCCAAGTGCTGGAAGCTGTTTTAAAAACCCAAAAGGTGATTTTGCAGGAAGATTAATTGAAGCAATTGGATTAAAAGGTAAAAGACAAGGTGATATGAGTTTTTCAGAGGAACATGCGAATTTTTTAGTAAATTATGGTTCAGGTTCTTTTGATGATGCAATTTATTTAATAGAAGAAGCAAAGAAAAAAATAAAAGAGCAGTTTAATATAGATATAGAAGAAGAGATTATAATTTACAAGTAAATTATAATCTATTTATGTTAGAATGCAAACTTTAAAAATAATGAAGGTTTTTTAGTGAAGAATTTAGTAATAGTGGAGTCCCCAGCAAAAGCGAAAACAATATCGAAATTTTTAGGTAGTGATTACACAGTAATGGCCTCAATGGGGCATGTAAGAGACTTACCAAAATCTCAATTAGGTTTTGACCCAGATGATAACTTTAAACCAAAATATTTAGTATCAGCAGATAAGAAAAAAGTAATAAGCGATTTAAAAAAACATATTAACAAAGATACAACTATTTACCTAGCGGCCGATGAGGATAGGGAAGGGGAAGCTATTGCTTGGCACTTAATTCCTGCATTAAAAATCGAAAAAAATCCTATAAAAAGAATTGTATTTCATGAAATTACAAAAGATGCAATTTTAGAAGCTTTAGCACACCCAAGAGATGTGGATCAAAATTTAGTTGATGCTCAACAAGCAAGAAGAATTTTAGATAGAGCCGTAGGATATGAACTTTCACCACTTTTATGGAAAAAAGTAAGATATGGTTTAAGTGCAGGTCGTGTTCAATCAGTTGCAGTTAGAATCATCGTTGATAGAGAAAATGAAATTAGAGCATTTATTCCAGAAGAGTATTGGAGAGTAAAAGCTGATTTTATAAATCCTGAATTAAAAGCAGAGTTGGCAAAAATAAATGGTAAAACTTCAAAAGTTGAAAATGAAGAACAAGCATTAAAAATTGAGGACTCTTTAAATCAAGGTATTTACAAACTTGTAGATATTGAAGAAAAAGATAGCACTAGAAATCCAGCAGCTCCATTTACAACTTCAACACTTCAACAAGAAGCAAGTAGAAAACTTGGACTTTCAGTTAAACAAACAATGATTGTTGCACAACAACTTTATGAAGGGAATGTAGGTAATATTCCAGGACATACAGGCGGTTTAATCACTTATATGAGAACTGACTCACTAAACCTTTCAACGGTTGCTACAATTGCTGCTAAAGCTGTTATTGAGGAAGAGTATGGGAAAGACTATTCTCTTCCAAAACCAAGAGTTTACAAATCAAAAGCAAAAGGTGCACAAGAAGCCCATGAAGCAATAAGACCTGTAAATTTAGCTTTAAGACCAAGCATGATTAAAGCGTATGTTGAAAATATTCAATACAAACTTTATAGTCTTATTTGGAAAAGAACATTAGCTACTCAAATGGCTGTTGCAAAAATAGCAAATACAACTTATAAAATTGAAGCAGGGAAAAATAAAGAGTTTGAATTTCAAGTGAAAGGTCAAAGAATTATTTTTGCTGGATTCATGAAAGCGTACACAGAAGGTAGTGATAATCCAGAATCTGCCCTTGATAGCACTGAAAAAATCTTACCAAATGTAGAAGTAGGAACAGTTTTAGAGTTAGAAAATCTTGAATGTGAACAAAATTTTACAAAACCACCAGCACGTTATACGGAAGCTTCATTAGTTAAAAAACTTGAAAGTGAGGGAATTGGACGTCCTTCAACTTATGCTCCAACAATTTCAACTATTCAAGCAAGAGAATACGTAACAAAAACTGAAGATAAAAAACTAATTCCAACGCCAACGGGTGAAGTTGTAAATAGTTTTTTAGTTGATCACTTTTCATATATTATAGATTTGGGATTTACTGCAAAAATTGAAGAAGAATTCGATGAAATTGCAGAGGGAAAAATCGCTTGGGAACAAGTGATGAGAGATTTTTATGGAAGTTTCAAAAAAACTATTGATGAAAAAGAGACAAGTGTAAATAAAGAAGATTATTTACAAGTTAGAGAAATTGGAACTGATCCAAAATCTGGAAAACCTGTAAGTGCACGAGTTGGAAGATTCGGTCCATTTATTCAAATTGGAACAAAAGATGATGAAGAAAAACCAAAATTTGTGGCAATTCCTGATCATTTAAATATGGACACAATTACATTTGAAGAAGCAATGTTTTTATTTACTCTTCCAAGGGTTGTAGGTCTTGATGCAAATGGTGATGAAATTAAAGCAAATATTGGAAGATTTGGACCATATTTACAAATTAAAACTAAATATTATTCATTAAAAACAGATGATCCTTATACTGTTGATTTAAATAGAGCATTGGAGATTATAAAAGATTTAGATGAAGCCAAAGAGAAATCTACAATTAAATCATTTGATAAAGAAAAAATCCAAATTTTAATAGGTCAATATGGAGCTTACATAAAACAAGGTAGAAAAAACTTCAAAATTCCAAAAGGAATGGAAGCAAATGATTTAACACTTGAACAATGTTTAGAAATAATTGCTAAAGATTCAAAATCTCCTAAGTCGTCATCAAAAACAACAGCGGCAAAAAAAACAACTACAAAAAAAGAGCCTACAGTTAAAAAAACTACGGCTAAAAAAACAACAGCAAAAAAGAGTGCTGATAAATAATTATGAAAATTGGCATACTATCAGATAGTCACCTAAAAAGTGACTATACTAAAGAAGTTATTGATTTCTTAAAAGAAATCAATAGCGAGTATTTAGTTCATGCAGGTGATTTATGTATTGAAAAGAATCTTGAACTTTTAGAAAAATCAGGATTAACTTATGTGGCAGTTTTTGGAAATAATGATAGAAATTTATTACAAATGTCATCTAAATATAATATAAAACAAGAACCATATTATTTTAAAATTAAAGAGACAACATTTAAGCTAATGCATTTGCCTTATCATTTAACACCAGATAGTGAAGTTGTGATTTTTGGACATACACACATTTTTGAATGTAATTATAAAAATAAAACTTTATTTCTAAATCCAGGTGAAGTTTGTGCAAGGGAAAAACCTTTGATAGAGTGTCTACAACTAGAGATTAATGAAAATGAGTATATAATCTCGCGCTATTTTAAAAATATTAATGAAATAAATTTTACGAAAGAAGAGTATAAATATGAACGAAAATAATGAAGAAATATTCTTATGTGCTATTTGTAATGTTGAAAGTGGTACATGTAATGAAGATTGTAAATTCTGTACACAAAGTGTAAGATATAAAGCAGATATTCAAAGATATACATTAAAAAGTATAGAACAAATTGTATCTGAAGCAACACAAGCTAGAGCAAATGGTGCTGTTGGATTTTGTTTAGTAACAGCAGGACTTGGGTTAACAGATAAAAAAACTAAATTTATAGCTCAAGCTGCAAAAGCAGTTAAAGCTGCTAATTTAGGTCTTAGATTAATCGCATGTAATGGAACAGCATCTGTTGAGCAATTAAAAGAGTTAAAAGCTGCAGGTGTAGATAATTATAACCATAACTTAGAAACATCAAGAGATTTTTATCCAACAATTTGTACAACACACTCTTGGGATGAAAGATACCAAACATGTTTAAATGTTAAAGAAGCAGGATTAAAACTTGTTTGTGGTGGAATTTTTGGAATGGGTGAAACTCAAGAAGATAGAATTTCGATGTTAGAAGCAATTAATTCATTAGATCCTATGAATGTTCCTTTAAACTTTTTCCATCCAAATGAAGCTTTACCTATTGTAAAAAATACAATAAATAGAGAAGAAGCTTTTGATTTAATTACTTTGGCACGAAAAATGATTCCAAATGCACATAAAATTATGGTTGCGGGTGGACGTGAGTTAATGTTTGGTGATGAGCAATATGAAATCTTCAAAAGAGGTGCTAATGCTTTTGTTATTGGTGATTATTTAACAACAACAGGTAGAACACCAAAAGATGATGTTGAAGCCCTTGAATCTTATGGTTATAAAATAGCTAAAAACTTTCATGTAATGCCAGACGAGAAATAAAAACAGTTTAATGAGTGAAGAAATACTAATAATAATATCAATTTCATTAATAATATTTACTTCACCATTAGTTTCAAAACTTCTTAAACTTCCTACCATCCCAGTTGAAATTATGATGGGAGCAATTGCTGCATATTTGGCTTTTATTGTTGACCATCCAATTCTTCATTTAGTAGCAAAACTTGGATTTTTATATTTAATGTTTTTAGCAGGTTTAGAAATAGATTTGAAAAAACTTTTATCTATTTCTTCTACAATGCTAAAAAAATCACTTCTATATAATGCTATTTTAATCTCAAATTCTGTGTTTATAACTCTATATTTTGATTTAAGTAAAATATTCATAGTTATATTACCGTTGATTTCAATTGGAGTATTAGCTGCCCTTAAAAAAGAGTATGGTGATACTGAGTGGATTAGAATAGCATTTATTGTGGGACTCATTGGTGAGATATTATCAATTTTTGCATTAACAACAATTTCTGCAGCTTTAGAGTTTGGTGTTGGTGTTGATTTTTATAAAACAATGAGTTTATTTGTATTATTCTTGTTTGCAATGATGCTTGTTTATAAACTTTTTCATAATTTTATTTGGTGGTTTCCTGAGATTAAAAATTATCTTATGCCTGAAAAAGATCATCAAGAACAAGATATAAGAATCTCAATGGCAATATTTTTCTTAATGATTACAGTCATGATGTATTTGCATTTAGAAATTGCATTTGGGGCATTTATTGCTGGTATTTTTATTACAACATTCTTTGAAGAGCATAATAAACAATTACCTCACAAATTAGAACATTTTGGTTTTGGTTGGTTAGTTCCAATCTTTTTTATCTCAGTTGGGGCATCTCTACAGATTGAGTCTTTATTAAATTGGGATTTAGTAATTAAGGCATTGTTGATTACCCTAGCAATGGTTGTGATTAGATTAATAGCTTCTTTGTTATTTGTAAAAGAGATGGGTTGGAATAAGTTTTTTATGTTAGGTTTATCACATTCAATGCCATTAACGCTTTTAATAGCAGTTACAACAATTGCCTATGATAATAATACAATTACACAAGAATACTATTATGCTTTCATTTTAGCATCAATCTTAGAAGTATTCCTTGTAATGGTACTTATTAGAATAACTACAAGTTTAGTTTATTTTAGAAATAGTAATTGAGTTATCTGCGTAAGTAACATCATATTTTGATGTTTTATCAATTAATTCAATAGCTATTCTGAAATATCCTTCTTTTTTATGATTACCAACCGCAACTCTTTTAAAGTTTTTTGATTCTAAAGTATCAGTTTTTGTGTTAAATTCAACTAACGCTTTGTAATCAATAATAAGTTTATTCTCTTTTTCAACAGAGAATTTTTTTGAAACAGGATGTGTTGTATTTATTATTAATTTATTGTCATTATATTCAAGTTTAATAAATGGTAAGATATTTTTAGTTAACAGTGCTTCATCTTCACTTACATCTGGTCTTGGTTTTACATAAACAACTTGTGTTGGTTCAGTTGTTTTTTGAACCTCTTTTTTTACTAATTCTTTGGTTTTCTGAACAGTTTGGTTTTGTGTTTTTTGAATTAAACTATCAACTTCTTTTTTCGAATAAGTTTTTTGCTCAGGTGGTGGAACAATTTTATTTGCATTATCATCAACTTTATTTTTATTTTCACCTTGGCTAGTTACATTTGACATTCTTTCTTGCATCTCTTTAATATATGGAGTATCTTCCATAGATTTTTTTACTGCTTTTTCATCCATGTCTACAATTTTACCAACTTCATCTTCAAAGATATTGGTTGCTTCAAATGGATTTTCTCTTGCATTTAAATTCAAGGCTAAAATAGATATTAATGTAAATAAAAATAAAGTTTTCATTCTTCTGGCTCCAAGTTTTTTAATTCAAAATACTCTTTTTGTAAGTAAGCATTCTCTTTCTGCAATCTCAAAATTTCTCCTTCGAGATACTCTTTTTTATATTTCAATGAATTATAAACTTGTAAAGAGTTGTCTCCAAAGAGAACATTTGTTGCGTGATATGAAAGATAAACGGTGAGTGCTATTGAAAATAGCACTATTGATATAAACTTATTATATGCACGCATTTTTTGCTTCATTAATCATTATTATTTTTTGAAAGGTTCTTTTCCTAAATATTCACTATAACCAATTTCTGCACCAATTTCAAGAAGTCTATTGTATTTAGCAATTCTATCACTTCTTGCTGTACTTCCGGTTTTAATTTGTCCACAATTTAAGGCAACTGCGAAATCTGCAATAAATGCATCTTCACTTTCACCTGATCTATGTGACATTACACAATTATAGTTATTTCTTTGCGCAAGTCTTATTGTTTGCATTGTTTCACTAACTGATCCAATTTGATTTGGTTTAATTAAAATTGAGTTTGCAATTCCTTTTTTGATTCCTTCTGCTAAAATTGAAGCATTAGTTACAAATAAATCATCCCCAACTAATTGAACTTTATCTCCTAAAGTATCAGTTAATATTTTCCATCCATCCCAGTCATCTTCACTTAAACCATCTTCAATTGAAACGATTGGATATTTTGAACATAAATCAGCATAATATGCCACTAATTCAGCAGATGTTAATTCTCTATTTTCTGATTTTAATACATAAAGACCAGCTTCGTTAATTAGTTCAGAAGCAGCAACATCAAGTGCAATTGCAACTTGCTCACCAGCTTTATATCCAGCTTTTTCAATAGCTGTCATAATAACTGTAATTGGTTCTTCATTTGATTTTAAGTTTGGAGCAAATCCACCCTCATCACCAACAGCAGTACTTTCACCCATAGAGTCAATAACTTTTTTTAAGTGTTGATAAATTTCAGCAGTTGCTCTTAATCCCTCATTGAAGTTTTCAAAACCAATAGGCATAATCATATATTCTTGGAAATCAACAGAGTTATTTGCATGTTCTCCACCATTAATGATATTAAACATAGGAACAGGCATAGTCATAGCATTTGCTCCACCTAAATATCTATATAATGGGATTTGTAATGAGTTCGCAGCAGCTCGTGCAGTTGCCATTGAAACACCTAATACTGCATTTGCACCAAGATTTGAATAGTTATGAGTTCCATCAATATCTTTCATTGTTGCATCAATTTCAGCTTGATTAAAAGGACTTAAACCAATTAATTCATTTGCAATTGTAGTGTTTACATTTTCAACAGCTTTTAAAACACCTTTACCTAAAAATCTATTATCACCATCTCTTAATTCTAAGGCTTCTCTTTTACCAGTACTAGCACCACTTGGTACTATTGCGCTACCTTTTGTACCATCACTTAATATAACTGTTGCTCTTACAGTTGGATTTCCTCTTGAATCTAACACTTCATCAGCGTATACATTATCGATAAATACCACTTAGGTCTCCTATTTTCATAATTTGTATAGATTATAGCTAAAATAAATTTGTTGTTTGCTTTTGTAGTTTTTTTTGAGTAGATAATTTTGTAGTTTTTTTAATCAAAGAAGAGAGAGCCTTCTTTGACTTGTTTTATATTTATTCGTCTAATTCAGATGCATCTTCAAGATCATCTGTGCTGCTACTAATTAGTGCATCATTAATTCCCATAGAATCAAGGATTTTTTTCTCAATTTCTTTTGCAATTTCTGGATTATCTTTTAAGAATACTTTTGAGTTTTCTCTTCCTTGACCAATTTTTGAATCACCATAAGAGAACCAAGCACCAGCTTTATCAACAATATCAAGTTTAACACCATAATCAACTAATTCACCAGTTTTAGAGATACCCTCACCAAACATAATGTCAAATTCAGCTAACTTAAATGGAGCTGCAACTTTATTTTTTACAACTTTTACTTTTACTCTATTTCCAATTGAATTTTCACCTTGTTTAAGTGTTGCAATTCTTCTAATATCAAGTCTTATAGATGAATAGAATTTAAGTGCATTTCCCCCAGTTGTAGTTTCTGGACTTCCATATCCTGTCATTCCAATTTTCATTCTGATTTGGTTAATGAAAATTACAGTACAGTTCATTTTATTTAATAAACCAGTGATTTTTCTTAATGCTTTTGACATAAGTCTAGCTTGAACACCAACTTGTTGGTCATCCATATCTCCATCGATTTCAACTTTTGGAGTAAGAGCAGCAACTGAGTCAATTACAACTAAATCAACAGCTCCACTTCTAATTACTGTTTCAAGTATTTCTAAAGCTTGTTCACCAAAATCTGGTTGAGAAACAAGTAAGTTATCTGTATCAACACCTAGGTTTTTTGCATATCCAACATCTAAAGCATGTTCCGCATCAATAAATGCACAAACTCCACCAGCTTTTTGTGCTTCTGCAATTGCATGAAGTGTAAGAGTTGTTTTTCCTGAAGATTCAGGTCCATAAATCTCAATTACTCTTCCTTTTGGTAAACCACCAACCCCTAGTGCTAAATCTAGTCCTAAAGAACCTGTGCTAATAGTTTCAGTTGGAACTACAACTTTGTCTCCTAATCTGATAAGAGTACCTTTTCCAAATGTTTTGTCTATTTGTTTAATTGCTAAGTCTAATGATTTTCTTTGATTCTCATCCATATTATTTCCTATATTGGTTTCTTCTTATTTTATGTTGGAATTTTAGCAGGTTTTTTTTGAACTGAAGATTTTTATTACAAATTGTAATATTTTTCTATTTTAACTATTCTCTTTTTCGATTTTTTCGATTGTTTCAATAGTTTTAATATGTGAATTAACTCTTTTTTTCATGGTATAAGATTTTATGTGCTTTGAAAGAATTTTTGTATATTTTTTATAGTTTTTTGAATCTTTTTCAAATAAAGCTAATTTTTTCTGTATTTTTATAATATCTTCTGGAATAGAGCAATTTTGCATATTAAAACCTAATCATTATTTAGATATATTATATTAAAAGTTACATTAAAGAGGGCATATTATTGTGAATAATATATTGAATTTAATTGGAAGAGAAAAAGAATTATTCACTGATGACATAAATGATTATGAAAAAGAACTTTTTAAAAAAGTATCAGAATCAACTTTCTTAGTAATAGGTGGAGCAGGTTCAATTGGACAAGCTGTTACAAAAGAGATATTTAAAAGAAATCCTAAAAAACTCCATGTTGTAGATATTAGCGAAAATAATATGGTCGAATTAGTTCGTGATATAAGAAGTAGTTTTGGTTATATTGATGGAGATTTTCAAACTTTTGCATTAGATATCGGAAGTATTGAATATGATACATTTATAAAAGCAGATGGTAAATATGATTATGTTTTAAATTTATCTGCTTTAAAACATGTAAGAAGTGAAAAAGATCCATTTACTCTTATGAGAATGATAGATGTAAATATTTTTAACACGGATAAAACTCTTCAGCAATCAATAAAAAATGGAACTAAAAAATATTTTTGTGTATCTACTGATAAAGCTGCAAATCCTGTAAATATGATGGGTGCAAGTAAAAGAATCATGGAAATGTTTGTTATGAGAAAATCAAAAGAAATAAATGTTTCAATGGCAAGATTTGCAAATGTTGCTTTTAGTGATGGAAGTTTACTTCATGGATTTAATCAAAGAATTCAGAAAAATCAACCAATTGTTGCTCCTACTGATATAAAAAGATATTTTGTAACGCCTAAAGAAAGTGGAGAATTATGTTTGATGTCTTGTATATTTGGAGAAAATAGAGATATATTTTTCCCAAAATTAAGTGAAAATTTACATTTAATAACTTTTGCAGATATTGCCATTAAATATTTAGAAAACTTAGGTTATGAGCCATTTTTATGTCAAACTGAAGATGAAGCAAGGGAATTAGCTAAAACTTTACCATCAGAAGGTAAATGGCCTTGTTTTTTTACTTCAAGTGATACAACTGGAGAAAAAGATTTTGAAGAGTTTTTTACAGACAAAGAAGTTTTAGAAATGAATAGATTTGAGAATCTTGGTATTATTAAAAATAAAGCTTTATTTGATGAAAATAAGCTAAACCATTTTGAAACAACAATTAGAAACTTTAAAGAAAATTTATCGTGGACAAAAGATGATATTGTAAAAGAATTTTTTACTATGCTTCCAGATTTTGGGCATAAAGAAACGGGGAAATATCTTGATGGAAAAATGTGAAAATTGTAATAAAAAAGCAAACTGCTTTGCTTTTTTAGATTTGAAACCAGAAGCGATGTACTTTAGCACCGCTGGAGGCTGTGTATGGAAAATATAGTTAACTTTATTAAACAAACTTTTAATACAAAGGAGTTTATTCCTTTACATGAACCTAAATTTATAGGAAATGAAAAAAAATATTTAAATGACTGTATCGATTCAACTTTTGTATCAAGTGTCGGAAAATATGTAGATAATTTTGAAAAAGAGTTTGCAAAAATAGTAGGAAGTAAATATGCAATAGCTACAGTAAATGGAACTGCAGCACTTCATATTTCTTTATTATTAGCAGGTGTAAAAAAAGATGATGAAGTTATAACTCAACCACTTACTTTTATAGCTACTTGTAATGCAATTAGTTATATTGGTGCAAAACCTATATTTGTAGATGTTGATTTAGATACTCTTGGGTTAAGTCCAGAATCTTTAAAAAACTTTTTAGAAAATAATTGTGAATTAAAAGAGAATATTTGTATCAATAAAACTACTGGAAAAATTATAAAAGCATGCGTTCCTATGCATACTTTTGGGCATCCTTGTGCAATTGAAGAGATTAAAAATATTTGTGATATTTGGAATATTACTTTAGTTGAAGATGCAGCTGAAAGTTTAGGCTCGTTTTATAAAAATAAACATACAGGAACTTTTGGAAAAGTAGGAGCATTTTCTTTTAACGGAAATAAAATCGTAACTTCAGGTGGTGGTGGAGTAATTGTTACAGATGATGAAGTTATGGCCAAAAGAGCAAAACATATTACTACAACAGCAAAAATCCCTCATCCGTATGAATATGTACATGATGAAATAGGATATAACTATAGACTTCCAAATATTAATGCAGCACTAATAGTTGCACAACTTGAACAATTAGATAAATTTTTAAAATCAAAAAGGGAATTAGCTTTAGAATATAAAGAATTTTTTTCAAATGAAAAAATAAATTTTATAGTTGAGCCAAAAGATTCAAAATCAAACTATTGGCTTCAATCTATTTTATTAGACAATGTTAATCAAAGAAATGAATTTTTAGAATTTACAAATAAAAATGGTGTAATGACAAGACCAATTTGGAAATTGATGAATGAGCTTGAAATGTTTAAAAATTGTCAAAAAACAGATTTGAAAAATGCAAAATATTTAGAAGAGAGAGTTGTGAATATTCCTAGTTCGGTGAGATTATGATAAAAGAAAAAATATTATTAATAGGCGGTGGTGGTCATTGCCATAGTGTAATTGATGTAATTGAACAAGAAAATATATTTGAGATTATAGGTATAGTTGATTTAAAAGAGAATATAGGTAAAGATGTTCTTGGCTATAAGATTATAGCTTGTGATGATGATTTAGAAAATATATTTAAAAACTGTAAAAATGCAATAATTACAATAGGATTTATACAAACAAATGAATTAAGAATAAACTTATTTAATAAATTAAAAAAGATTGGATTTAATTTCCCAATAATTATTTCACCTTTTGCGTATGTCTCAAAACATGCTTTTTTAGATGAAGGGACTATTGTAATGCATAATGCATTAATAAATGCAAATGCAAAAATTGGGAAAAATTGTATAATTAATTCAAAAGCTTTAATAGAACATGATGTTGTTGTAGAGGATAACTGCCACATTTCAACTGCTAGTGTATTAAATGGTGGAGTTATCGTAACAAAAAACACTTTTTATGGAAGTAATGCAACTTCTAAACAAGGTATTAAAATTAGTGGTTTTGTAAAAGCAGGGAGCTTAGTAAAATGAATAAAGTATTTATAATAGCAGAAGCAGGTGTGAATCATAATGGTTCTATTGAACTTGCAAAAAAACTTATAGATGTTGCTGTTATCTCAGGAGCTGATGCTGTTAAATTCCAAACATTTAAAGCTGAAAAACTTGTATCTAAAAATGCACAAAAAGCAGATTATCAAAAAGTAACTACTGATAAAAATGAATCACAATTTGATATGATAAAAAAATTAGAACTAGATTTAGATACACATAAAGAACTTATTTCTTATTGTAAAACAAAAAATATTATGTTTTTATCAACCCCTTTTGACGATGATAGTATCGAGCTTTTAAATGATTTAGGTTTAGAAATATTTAAAATACCAAGTGGTGAAATTACAAATTTGCCTTATCTTAGAAAAATAGGGGAATTAAATAAAAGAGTAATTTTATCAACAGGTATGTCAGATATTGGTGAAATTGAAGATGCTTTAGATGTACTTATTCTTTCTGGAACTAAAAAAGAAAATATTATTGTACTTCATGCAAATACTATGTATCCCACACCTTACGAAGATGTAAATTTAAAAGCAATGGTAACAATAGGAAATACTTTTGATGTGGCTTTCGGATATAGTGACCATACTTTAGGAATCGAAGTTGATATAGCAGCAGTTGCTATGGGTGCTTGTTGTATAGAAAAACATTTTACACTTGATAAAACAATGGAAGGACCTGACCATAAAGCTAGTTTAGAACCCAATGAACTCAAAGCAATGGTTGAATCTATACGAAATATAGAATTAGCACTTGGAAGTCAAATAAAAAAGCCATCAAAAAGTGAAATGCCAAATATGCAAATCGCTAGAAAATCTATAGTCTCTTCTTGTAGTATACAAAAAGGTGAAATTTTAACCCAAAATAATATGACAATAAAAAGACCAGGGAATGGAATCAATCCTATGAGATGGGATGAAATAGTAGGAAATATTGCTCAAAAAGATTATAGTGAAGATGAATTAATATGAAAAGAAAAATATGTGTAGTTACAGGAACTAGAGCTGAATATGGTTTACTTTATTGGCTTATGAAAGAGATAGAATCGAGTGATGAACTAGAACTCCAGATAATAGCTACAGGTATGCATCTTAGCCCTGAATTTGGTTTAACATATAAAGAGATAGAAAAAGATTTTAAAATAGATAAAAAAATTGAGATGCTTTTATCTTCTGACACCTCAATTGGTATCTCAAAATCAATGGGCTTAGCTCAAATCTCTTTTGCTGAAGCTTTTGAAGATTTAAAGCCAGATATTATAGTAGTTCTTGGAGATAGATATGAAATATTCAGTTCTGTTAGTGCTGCAATGATATCAAGAATTCCAATAGCTCATCTTCATGGTGGAGAAACTACTGAAGGTGCTTTTGATGAAGCAATAAGACATAGTATTACTAAAATGTCTCATTTACATTTTACTGCAACGGAAGAGTATAAAAATAGAGTAATTCAACTTGGCGAACAGCCAAATAGAGTTTTTAATGTGGGTGGAATGGGTATTGAAAATGTCAAAAGATTAAAACTTCTTTCAAAAGATGAATTTGAGAAATCAATTGATTTTAAATTAAATAAAAAAAATATATTAGTAACTTTTCATCCCGTAACTCTTGAGGATTCAACTGCAAAAGAACAATTCCAAGAACTTTTAACGGTAATTGATGAATTAGAAGATACAAATATAATTTTTACAAAAGCAAATAGTGATACAAATGGAAGAATTATTAATCAAATGATAGATGAATATGTATCTAAAAATTCTAAAAAATCCACAGGTTTTACATCTTTGGGACAACTAAGATATTTAAGTGCTTTACAATATGTTGATGCAGTAGTTGGAAATAGTTCAAGTGGACTTGCGGAAGCACCTAGTTTTAAAATAGGAACAATAAATATTGGAGATAGACAAAAAGGTAGAATAAAAGCCAAAAGTGTGATAGATAGTGAAACAAATAAAACTTCTATTTTAAAATCTTTTAGTAAACTATATTCTAAAGAGTTTCAAGAGTTATTGAAAGAATCAGAAAATCCTTATGGTGATGGAATTGCAAGTAGAAAAATCATTGAAATAATTAAAAATGAAGATTTAAAAAATATATTGAAAAAATCATTTTATGATTTAAAGGTGTAATATGAAAAATATTGATGGAATTAAATTAAATATAAATTCAACTATAAAAGAAGCTTTGAAAATTATTGACAGTGGTGCAATGAGAATCGCTTTAGTTGTAGACTCTGAGAATAAGTTATTAGGAACTTTAAGTGATGGAGATATCAGAAGAGGACTTTTGAGAAATTTATCTTTAGATGATATTATTGAAGATTTATATTTTAAAAATCCTACAATTGCATCTATTAATGATTCGAATGAAAGAATTATTCAAAAAGCTATTTCTAAACAGGTGTATCAAATACCTATTGTTGATAATGAGGGTAAATTAGTAGATATTGTAAATTTAGCTACTTTACTTAATATAACTAAAAAGAGAAATAGAGTGATTTTGATGGCGGGAGGATTAGGAACAAGACTTCGTCCTTTAACACAAGATATTCCAAAACCATTATTAAAAGTTGGTAATAAACCAATTTTAGAAACTATTATAAAAAGCTTCGCAAATTATGGATTTGTTAATATCACAATTAGTTTAAATTATAAGGGTGAAATGATAAAAGACTATTTTGGAGATGGAAGCAATTTTGGTGTAAATATTGATTACGTAGAAGAGAATATGAGACTTGGAACGGCAGGTGCTTTAAGTTTAATCGAAAATAAACCAAATGAACCTTTTTTCGTCATGAATGCTGATTTATTAACAGATGTTAATTTTTCACATTTATTAGATTTTCATTCTTTTTCTAATTCAGATGCAACAATGTGTGTACGAGAATATGAATATCAAGTTCCATATGGTGTTATAGAAGTGGAAGAAAGTAATATTACATCAATAGTAGAAAAACCTATCCAAAAGTTTTTTGTGAATGCTGGAATTTATGTGCTTTCTCCAAAAGTTTTTGAGCATATCCCAAAAAATGAATTTTATGATATGCCAACTTTATTTAATACTTTTATTGAAAAAGAAAAAAAAGTTATTTCATTTCCTATTCATGAATATTGGCTAGATATAGGAAGAATGAGTGATTTTGAACAAGCACAAAGTGAATACTTTAGAGTTTTTAATGAATAAAAATAAAACTTTTTTAGCAATAATACCAGCACGTGGTGGAAGTAAAAGGTTACCTCGAAAAAATGTACTTGATTTATGTGGAAAACCACTTATTACTTATAGTATTGAAGCTGGACTTAAAAGTAAATATATTGATAAAGTAATGGTTACTAGTGATGATGAAGATATATTAGCTATTTCAAAGAAATATGGAGCTACTATTATTAAAAGACCAGAAGAATTAGCAAGTGACACAGCTACAACTTTTGATGCTATTAAACATACTATTGATAGTTTAGAAAAATTTGATTATATTGTTTTACTTCAACCAACAAGTCCATTAAGAAGTGAAAAACATTTAGATGAAGCAATAGAACTTTTAGAACAAAAAAATGCAGAGGCAATTGTATCTGTATGTGAAATGGATCATAGTCCTCTTTGGTGTAATACTTTGCCAGAAAATGGGAGTATGAAAAGTTTTTTAAAAGAGGAAGTATTAAATAAAAGAAGTCAGGACTTAGATAAATATTTTAGATTAAATGGAGCAATTTATATTTGCAAAACAGATAAACTTTTAGAGAATAAGGGATTCTTTCTAAAAGAGAATATTTATGCTTATAAAATGGGTAAAAAAAATTCAATAGATATTGATGATGAATTTGATTTCAAATTGGCTCATCTTTGTCTACAACATAAGGAAAATAATGGAATTTAAAGATTTTGCAAAGGATTACATTTTTCAGTTAAATGAGCTGATGAATAAAATTGATTTAGATAGTTTAAATAGTTTTTATAAAATACTTTTAAATGCAAGTGAAAATACAACTATTTATATTATGGGAAATGGTGGAAGTTCTGCTACTGCTTCACATATGGCAAATGATTTAGCAGTAGGGTTAAAAATTAGAGAAATTAAAAATTTAAAAGTAATTTCTTTATCTGATAACTCAGCGATAAGCTATGCTATATCAAATGATATTGGTTTTGAAAATGTTTTTTATATGCAATTAAAAGATATTTTATCTCCTACAGATATTATTGTGGCTATCTCTTGTAGTGGTAGTTCTGCAAATATCGTAAAAGCAACAAAATATGCAAAAGAACAAGGTTGTCAAATTGTTGGATTAACAGGATTTGATGGAGGAGAACTTAAATCATTATCTGATATTAGTTTACATTTTGAAACAAATAAAGGTGAATATGGCCTTGTAGAAGATGCCCATAGTATAATAAATCATTTGATATTTAGTTATTTTAAAGTAAGGGGGTAACATGCAACAATTTGGTGAAGATAGTTATTTTTTTAATGTTTTAGATGCAATAGAAGAGGCAAAAAAAAATAATTTTGTAAAGCTTGGACATCCTACAATTTTTGGCAAACAATTATGTTATTACAATGCTGATGAAAAAATGGAAGATTTACCTGAAAATTGTATTTTTGTTCCCTTGGAAAATTTTTATAATTTCTTTTATACAACAAAATATAGATTGCCTACTAGAGTAGTTGTATACAATGATGATTTTAGTGTAGGTGGAAGTCAAATTTTATCTAATCAATTAGTAAAGCTTTTAAATTTAGCAAATACAGATAGAAATAAATTAATCCAGTTGTATTTTGATGAAAATTTAAATCTAAATCCAGATTTTAACGATGAAAAATTAAGAATATTTATACCAAGTTCTAGATATACAACAGTTATGCAATATATTTCTAAAGGAATATATGATGTTTTAAAAGAAAATGATAATTATGAAGTAAAAATGTTTTTAGATGAAACAGAATTTGAATCTATGAGTGATTATTTACCTTTACTTGTTGAGTATCATAATTTTAATCCCCATATCGTAATAAACATAAATCAAGTACTACCATTTTGTAATGAAAATGTTTTTAATTTTATTTGGTTTCAAGATCCTATGGCATTTATTATGGATAAAGAAGAGTATAAAAAGAAAAAAAGAGAACATTTTTTTTCACTAACAAGTTTTTTTGATAAATGTTTTGAAAGAAAAAAGATACCTTATGAAAGACAAAATTTTGCAATTAATGAAAAAATATTCAAAGTTAATAATGAAATAAAAAGAGAGAATAAAATAGTATTTATTGGTTCTTCTTATAATAATATTGTAAAACCATATAATTTAGATCAAAATATGATAGAAGAATTGAAAAGCCAACTAGAAAAAGGGCTATCATTTAATGATAATTTTATAGAAAATATATTGGCAAAATATTATATAGATAAGGATATCTTAATACAAAAAGTTATTCCATATATAGTTAGAGATTTTAGTGTAATTTGGTTATGTGAAAGTGAATTATCAAAAAAATTTGAAATAGAAGTATATGGTTGGGGATGGGAAAATTATCCTGAAGTGAATAATTTTTTTAAAGGTGCATTAACTTATGGAGAAGATTTAGTAAATGTTTATTCAAGTGCAAAATATACTTTAGCACCACATGCAGATTATATAATTCAACAAAGAGTTTTAGAAGCTGTTGCTTGTGGTTGTCAACCAATATTATATGATTGTAGAGAAAAAGATACAGCTCCTTATTATGAGGACGTATTAACATATTATAAATCTAAAGATGAATTACTAGAATCGTTTGTAGATTGTAATAATGAGAAATTTGAATCATTTATAAAAAAATTTACATATAAAAAATTTGCAGAAAAAATTCTAAATATAGTGGAGAAAGAAAAAAATGAGTGATACGTATTCAATAGATTCTCATAAACTTATACTTCATCCAACAAGGGTGAGTAAATGGTTAGAGGCAGATAGTTGGAAGAAGCAAAAAAGCATTTATCCAATATATGTTGAAATATCACCTTATGGTGGTTGTAATCACAGATGTACTTTTTGTGGGCTTGATTATATGGGCTATGATAAAAAAGCATTGGATTATGAGGTATTAAAAAATACTTTGACAAATATGGCACAAAATGGTGTGAAAAGTGTAATGTTTGCAGGAGAAGGTGAACCATTATTATTTAAAAACTTAGATATTATTGTAGAACATTGTTCAAAAATAGGAATAGATACCTCTTTGACAACAAATTTTGTACCTTTAAATAAAAAAAATATAGAAAAATGTATGGAAAATTGTTCTTGGATAAAAGTAAGTTTAAATGCGGGTAGTGCAAAAACATATTCTGAAATTCATAGAACAAGTGAAAAAGATTTTGAAAAAGTTTTTGAAAATTTAAAATATGCAAATGAATATAGAAAGAAAAATAATTTAAATTGTACTTTGGGTGTACAAATGTTACTTTTACCAGAAAATAAAGATGAAACTGTACTTTTGGCAAAAAAATGTAAAGAAATTGGAATAGATTATTTGGTTATTAAACCTTATTCTCAACATTTGTATAGTGAAACAACTAAGTATGAAAATATTGATTATAGTAAAATGTTAGATATAAAAGATGAATTAGATAAGGTTTCTGATGAAAACTTTAATGTAGTATTTAGAATCAATACTATGAAAAAGTATATAGAAAAAAAACAATCATATGAAAAATGTTATTCAACTCCATTCTTTTGGGGATACATTTCGGCAAATGGCGATGTATATGGTTGTAGTGCACATTTAAGTGATGAAAAATTTTGTTACGGAAATATTTATAAAAATAGTTTTGAAGAGATTTGGGAAAGTGAAAAAAGAAAAGATTGTTCATCGTTTGTTCAAGATGAATTAGATATTAAAAACTGTAGAATTAATTGTAGAATGGATGAGGTAAATAGATATTTATGGAGATTAAAAAATCCTAATTCACATGATAATTTTATATAAAAGGTAAAGTATGAAGGCAATTGTTACTGGAGGAGCAGGTTTTATTGGTTCTCATATGGTTGATTTATTAATAAAAGAAGATTTTGAAGTAATAGTTATTGATAATCTAATAAATGGAAGAGAAGAAAACATAAATAAAAGCTCAAAAGTAAAATTTATAAAAGCTGATATAAGTGATTATTCTATAAAGTTTGATGAGTATTTTGAAGATGTTGATTATGTTTTTCATTTTGCAGCAATGGCAGATATAGTTCCCTCTATAAATAATCCTTTGTTATATCATAAAGCAAATGTAGATGGAACAATTAACATTTTAGAGGCAAGTAAAAAATCTAAAAATCTAAAAAAATTTGTTTATGCTGCATCTAGCTCTTGTTATGGTATTCCTGAGATTTATCCAACTCCTGAAACTAGTTTAGTAAAACCTGAATATCCTTATGCTCATACTAAAAGAATAGCCGAAGAGTATGTTTTACATTGGGGACAAGTTTATAAACTTCCAATTGTTTCTATGAGATTTTTTAATGTATATGGTCCAAGACATAGAACAAGTGGAACTTATGGTGCAGTTTTTGGTGTTTTTTTAGCGCAGTTATTAAATAACCAACCTTTAACAATTGTAGGTGATGGTGAACAAACTAGAGATTTTACTTTTGTTACAGATGTTGTTGATGCATGTTTCACAGCAGCAAAATCTCAAGTTACAAATGAAATTTTTAATGTTGGTAGTGATAATACTTACAGTGTAAATTATTTAGTTGATCTTTTAGGCGGTGAAAAAACATATATCCCAAAAAGACCAGGTGAACCTGATTGTACCTATGCTGATATTTCAAAGATAAAAAAAATTTTAGGATGGAATCCAAAAGTTCCCTTTGAAAAAGGTGTTAAAATTATGTTAGAAAACATTGAACAATGGAGAGAAGCACCAGTTTGGGATGAAAATTCAATAAAGGAAGCTACAAAAGATTGGTTTGAATGTTTGGGTGACAATAATGCTAAATAGTGAAGATATAAGAAAAAAAACTATAAGACTCTCTTGTAATACAAAAGCTGGTCATTTAGCACCTTCTTTATCATGTGTAGAGATGCTTACTGTTTTATTTCGTGATTTTTTAAAATATAATAAAAATAATCCAAAAGACAATACAAGAGATAGATTAATTTTTAGTAAAGGACATGGAGCATATTCATATTATGTAATCTTAAATGAATTGGGATTTTTACCAAATGAAGAGCTTAATACTTTTTATAATGGCTCTTCAATAAAAGGGTGCTTAACATACAATTCAGAATATATGATTGAAGCATCTACAGGTTCATTAGGTCATGGTTTACCAATTGCAGTAGGTATGGCACAATCATTTAAAATGCAAAATCTTCCTAACAAAGTTATTTGTATAGTAGGTGATGGAGAAATGCAAGAAGGAAGTAACTTTGAAGCATTGTCTTTAGCTTATAGGTTTAAACTTGATAATTTACTTCTGATAGTTGATGGGAATAATTTACAAGCAATGGATAAGGTATCCGATGTTGGATTAGATAATTCAAGATTAGGAAAAGTTTTAAATGCTTATACTGATAACTTTTATAGATTAGATGGACATGATGAAAAAGAGTTACAAAAATGTATGAATAAGTTTTTTAATCAAAATAATGAATCTATATCTATAATGCTTTGCGACACAATAAAAGGAAAGGGTATAGATATTTGTGAGAATTCTATAGCTCATCACTTTCGATGTCCAACTGAAGATGGATATATAATGGAAAATGAAAATGAATGAATTATCAACAAAACAAGAAGTGATGAAAGAGATTTATCATTACTTTAAAAATGATGAAAAAATGACTTTATTTGTAGGAGATATGGGATTTGCTGTTTTAGATGATTACTTTAATAATCATTCAAATCGAGCTTTTAATATAGGTATTTGTGAACAAGCGATGATAAGTATGAGTGCAGGGATGTATTTAACAGGTTTAAAACCTATTGTATATTCACAAATTCCATTTTTAGTTATGAGAGCTTATGAACAAATTAGATATGATTTAAATGAACATAAAATGAATATAAAACTTATTGGTGTTGGTGCTAATAACTATTTTGAAAAATTAGGTAGAAGCCATTGTTTAGATAATGATGATATAGAAATGATAAAAATATTTAAGAACTTTTTGATATTGTCACCTTCTTCCGAAACGCTAAAAGATGATATAAAAAAAATGTTTGATTACGAAGGGCCAGTTTATGTTAGATGCAAATAATTATGAAAGATATGAATCACCAGAATTAATTGAGTGGAAGAAACTTTCACTTGATGAACAATTTAAAATAGTTAATTCATATAGTGATGTTTTTAAAGACAGATTAGAAGTTAGTAGTGTAAAAAATCAAGCCATAGAGGTTAATCTTTTTGTAGATAAAAAAGATGTTTATGATTTTTTAGTTAAATATGAAAATTATATAAGAGAAAAATTGGGAAACTTTCCTGTAATTATTCTCTTGAAAGATAGAATAGATGAAAATAAAAAACGAAAATAAGTATATATTAGATGCTACAAAAATATATTGGCATCAAGAGAGAATTAAACAGTGGGAAAAAGGTGAAAGAATAGCGCCTCTTACAATTGATATGGCTTTAACAAGAGCTTGCAATTATGGCTGTCATTTTTGTTATGCAAGGCTTCAAGAAAATGATAGATTTGATATTACAAAAGAACATATGGATTCTTTTTTAGAAGATTGTAAAGAAATGGGTGTAAAAGCTATTTCATTAGTTAGTGATGGGGAAAGTACTCTTTCTCCAGTATTCGAACATACAATTATAAAAGGGGCTCAATTAGGTATCTCTATGGCATCAGCAACTCATGGATATAATTTAAGATATGAAGCATTAGAGAGAGTTCTGCCTTACTTAACATATATTAGAATTAATATATCAGCAGGAGAGCCAGAAAGATATGCACAGATTATGGGAGTAAATGAAAATCATTTTCACCAAGTAATTCAAAATATAAAAGATATGGTTGAGATAAAGAAAAAAAATAATCTTAATGTAACTATAGGTATGCAAATGGTACTTATGCCAGAAGATGCTGACCAAGTTATTCCCTTGGCAAAATTAGGTAAAGAAATTAGACCAGATTATTTAGTTGTTAAACATACAAGTGATAGTGAAGATGGAAAATTAGGAGTTGATTATTCAAAATATGCACAGTTAACTCATATTTTAGAAGAAGCAGAATCATATAGTGATGAAGATTATCAAGTAAGTGTGAAATGGTCAAAAATTAATACAGAAGGTAAAAGAAGTTACCAAAGATGTTATGGGGCGCCCTTTCAAATACAAATTTCAGGTTCCGGATTAGTTGCCCCTTGTGGAATGTTATTTAATGAAAGATATAGCAGATTCCATATAGGAAACATTACCCAACAAAGATTCAAAGATATTGTGAATGGTGATAAATATTGGGAAGTTATGAATCATTTATCTTCTCCAAATTTTGATGCACAAACAATGTGCGGTTCTTTATGTTTACAACATAAAGTAAATGAGTTTTTAGATGGGTATAAAAAAGGTGATATTTTGCTTGAAGAGCCAACAGGAACTCCTCCTAATCATATTAATTTCGTATAAAGAGAAGACTTAAATGAAAAAAATAGCATTTGTCTATGGAAATTTTAATATCTTGCACCCAGGGCATTTAAGATTACTTAAATTTGCTAAAGAGAGTTGTAATTATTTAATTGTAGGCGTAAATTCTGATAAATTAGCAAACAATGCAAATTTACTGCAAGAAGATATTAGATTAGAGTCAATAAAGGCTACTAGCTATGTAGATGAATCTTTTTTATTAGATGAAGATGTTTTGGAATATATAAAAAGAAAAAAACCTAATATCTTAGTTAAAGGTAAAGAGTTTGAGAATAGATATAATCCTGAAGAGGAAATAATGAAATCTTATGAAGGAAAAATTCTTTTTTCTTCTGGGGAGATAGGATTTTCTTCATTAAATTTATTAAAAGATTTTGATACAAGTTTTTTAAATTTATCCCATGATAATAAATTTATTAAAAGACACAAAGTAGAAAAATCAAAACTTATTGATTACATAAATAAGTTTTCAAATTTAAATGTATTGGTTATTGGAGATACCATTATTGATGAATATATAACCTGTGATGCTCTAGGTATGAGTCAAGAAGATCCAACAATTGTAGTAACCCCTATTTCAAATAAGAAATTTATTGGTGGGGCAGCGATTGTTGCTTCTCATGCAAAAACTTTAGGTGCAAAAGTAAGCTATATTTCAGTAGCTGGTGCCGATGAGAATTTTGAGTATACACAAGAATATTTAACTCAACTTGGAATAAACACTTATTTGTTAAAGGACAGTACAAGACCTACAACTTTAAAACAAAGATTTAGAGCTCAGAATAAAACTCTATTGAGAGTAAATCATTTAAAACAACACAATATAGCTAAAGATTTAGAAGAAAAAATTCTGAAAAGAATTTCTAATACCAATGAAAGTTATGATTTGATAATTTTTTCAGATTTTTCTTATGGTGTATTAACTGAAAAAGTTATTAAAAATATTACTGCATATTCTCAAAAAAGATCTATCTTTATGGTTGCAGATTCTCAAAGTTCATCTCAAATTGGAGATATAGCTAAATTTAAAAATATGGATATTGTAACTCCAACAGAGAGAGAAATTAGATTATCTATAAATGATTTTGAGTCAGGACTTGTAGTTTTATCTCAAAAACTTCATGAAAAATCAGATGCTAAATATATTTTTACTACATTAGGAAGTGAAGGTGTGATGATTTATAATTCAAATAAAAATGAATTGCTAACTGATAATATTTCAGCATTAAATATCAATCCAAAAGATGTAAGTGGAGCAGGGGATTCTTTTTTAACTTCTACATCTATGGCAAAAATAGTTGGTGCAAGTATATGGGAAAGTGCATATCTTGGTTCCCTTGCTGCAGCGATTCAAGTAAGTCGGGTAGGAAATATTCCAATAAAAAAAGATGAATTGATAAAAGAGATTAATTTTTAAATGAAAGCATTATTGTTAAGTGCAGGATTAGGTACAAGACTAAAACCTTTGACTGATACAATTCCAAAATGTTTAGTTCCAATAAATGGAAAACCATTATTACAAATTTGGTTAGAAAATCTAACAAAATGTGGAGTAAAAGAATTTTTAATAAATACTCATTATTTACATGAGCAAGTTGAAGAGTTTGTGAATAATAGTATTTTCAAAGAAAAAATTACATTAATTTATGAAGAAGAGTTATTACATACAGGTGGAACTTTATTAAAAAATAAAGACTTCTTTACTGAAAATGAATCTTTTTTATTAGTACATGCTGATAATTATTCTATATGTGATTTTACAGAATTTATTAATATTCATAAGAAGTATAAAGATTGTCCAATTACTATGATGTTATTTAAAACTGATAATCCAAAATCATGTGGAATTGTTGAATTAAATAAAGAAAATATTGCTATTGCTTTTCACGAGAAAGTAAAACATCCTCCTTCTGATTTAGCAAATGGGGCAGTTTATATATGTAAATATGAGATTTTTGAGTATTTAGAAAATTTAAATAAAGAATTTATTGATTTCTCAAATGAAGTAATACCTAATTATTTAGGTAAAATCAGCACTTATTTAAATGAAATTTATCATAGAGATATTGGTACAATAGAATCCTATAAAAAAGCACAACTAGACAGTTTAATGTTTACTGAAAAATAAGAGAATTTATTTTTTTAATATTAGAGTGTTGAGATATTAGTTATGTAAAAGAAATAATTATGAATCAAGGAAAAATATGACAGAAGCACAAATACAATTACAAAATGCACTTACAACAACTTTTTTAGCAAATCTTGTTTTTTTAAGTGAGTATGATAACAAATTGTATCAAAGAGTAGATGGATTATCTAGAATGATAGAACAAGGTATTTATAAAGAAAGATATGCCTTAGAATTCATTATGGAAAGTGGAGATTTTGACATATATGATATAGTAAATGATAAATATTTGTATAATAAAAATCCAAAAAAAGTAAATGATAAATTGGTTAGAAAAATAGAATTTAATGAAAATGATGCAATTTTTTGTCTTTCTGAATATTTTCTTTTAAAAAACCAGATGGAAATGGATAGAGATAATAGATTTAATCATGAAAAAATAAGTGATTCTATTTCTGTGACAAATAATGGTATGTTGCAATATTCAAATACTTTAAATGATTTTTTAGAAAATAAAAAAAAGAAAATAAAAAAGATGAAAAAATTTATCTTTTTAGGTACTCTTTTGGGAAGACATATACCAAGAATAGCTGAAAAAATTGATGCTGAAATGTATCTAGTTCTTGAACGAAATCTTGAGATATTTAGATTATCATTATTTACTGTAGATTATACAATCCTTGGAAAAAAAGGTGCTATTTTTTCAATAATGGATAATGTTGCAGAAGAAGAAGATAAAATTTCTAGTTTCATTAATCATAAAAATATAGAAAATTATTTAATAAAATTTTCATCAACAGGAATAAATATTGATAAATATATAGATAATATTCTGAGT
Organism: Campylobacterales bacterium; assembly: GCA_038248665.1. Lineage (GTDB taxonomy): Bacteria > Campylobacterota > Campylobacteria > Campylobacterales > Arcobacteraceae > Aliarcobacter. The sequence continues at coordinate 85,526 of JBBRXF010000002.1, forward strand.
ATGTTAAATTCGGTGAGACCAACAGCATATGATTATTCAAGAATGTTATATATTCATGTAAATAGAACAACAAAAGTTCTTAATAATGGATATAAAATTTTACAATTAAATGAAATAAAAGAAAAATCAGAAATTTTTAAAAATATTCCTATTTTATATCTTGCGGCAGGTCCTTCATTAGATGAAAACTTAGAATGGATAAAGAAAAATCAAGATAAATTTTTTATTGTAACTATTGGCGCAGCATATAAAAAGCTATTATCAAATAATATAAAAATAGACATGATAACAACTGTTGATGAAAGTGATATTTTAGAAAAATTACAATTTGATGATGAGAATGTATTAAAAATCAGTAAAGATACTATTATTTTAGCTTCTGTTATGACAAATGAAAGAATTTTAAAAAAATTTAATCAAGAAAAACTATTTTTATTTGAAATATTTACTCCTTTTCAAATGAATAATAGTGTTTTTGATGGATTTAGCATTGGTGAAATAGTATTAGCTCTTTTATTAAATTTAAATCCGAAACAAATATTTTTAATAGGACTTGATTTAGCTTTACATCAAACAACAGGCGCATCACATTCTAAGGCCTCAGATTCACTTATTCAAGTATTAAATCTTGAAAAAGAACAAAATAGAGATACTTTTATAATTGATGAGAGTTTATTAAAAGTAAAAGGAAATTTAGAAGAAGAAGTTTTCACAACACCATTTTTTTATAGTTCTATTAAAAGTGCAGAAGGGAAAATATTAAAAAAGAACGATGACACAACAATTTATAATCTTTCAAATCATGGTGCTTTTTTTGAAGGTACAGTTCCTCAAAAAATAGAAGAGGTGAAGATAGAAGATTTTAATAATTTTAAATCAATAAATACTGATTTTACTAAATTCCTTAAAGAAAATTCATTTATAGAGTTATCAGAAGAATCTAAAAAAGAGTTTAGAGAAGAAATATTATTTTTAAAGAAAGAGGCAAAGCATACTTTAAATTATATAAAGAATCAGAATTTTGAGTCTTATGATGAATTTAATGAAAAGATATTTCTTTTACCAAAAAGAGTTTCTGAAAATAGATTTTCAATCTTATATCAAATAATTGCAAATTATTTCCAAATGGTAGTTCCTTATTTATCTTATCATTTTAATGATTTAAAAGTAAAAAATGAGAAAAAGAAAGTGAAAAAAATAAAAGAAATTTTTGTAAAACAAATGGAAGATATTATTGATGATTATATTATATGTTTAGAAAGAGTTATAAAATAAAAAAAGGAGATTGAAACCAATCTCCTTTCCTAACAATTTTAAGAAAACTATTGTAGTAATCTTAATACATTTTGTTGAACAGAATTTGCTTGACTGATTGCATAAGAACCAGCTTGAGAAATAATGTTTTGTTTGTTAAAGTTTGCAGATTCTGCTGCATAGTCAACATCTCTAATAATTGATTCAGCCGCTTTTACATTTGTAGACTGAGTCATTAAGTTTCTAACTGCAGATTCAATTTGGTTTTGAGTAGAACCCATTTCCCCTCTATATCCATTCAGTGTAGAAATTGCAGTATCAATTAATTTTTGTGTTGCTGATATAATTGTTTTACCAAAATTAGTATCAATTGCTCCAGCAGTAGTTTTAGCTGCAGCACTTACACCTTTTTTAAGTGTAGTTAATTTTAGACCTGTTGAATTAGAGTTAATACTTTGTGTTTTAATTAAATCCGATCTATTTTCACCAACTTGGAATGATAAACCTGTTTGAGAAACAGCTGAAGCTCTACTTTTTTGTAACAAAGTTGTACCATTATAGTTCGTTTGTTTAGCAATATTATTTAATTGGTCTAAAAGTTTATTAACATCTTTTGCAATAGATAATTTACCATCATCAGAAGTAGTATCAGTATTCGCTTGAATTAATTTAGCTTTAATTGTATCAAGAATATTTGATTGCTCAGCCATTGATTTATCAGCAATTTGTAATAAAGAAACTGCTGAATTACCATTTGCAATACCTTGATTAATTGAAGTACCTTGTGTTCTTAATTTATCAGCAATTGCTAAACCAGAAGCATCATCAGAAGCTTTATTGATTCTAAGACCAGTAGAAAGTTTTTCTAAAGATGTTGTTAAAGTTTTACCTGTATTTGCCGCTGCTTCTTGTGCAGTTAATGATGAAACGTTTGTATTGATTCTCATAATAAATCCTTTTTAATATGACACATTGTGATTTGACTCACAGCCTATGACCTTCTTGTTTTACCAAGCATAGAGAGAAATTTTTTTCAACTCTTCGGAACCCATTGGTCCCTAATCTTTATATTGAAATTATTGCACACCATTTCTTAAAGTTAGATTAAATTATCTAATCTTTTTTAGTATTACACCACTTTCAATATGGTTAGTATATGCAAATTGATCAAATAGTGCAAATCGTACAATTTCATGGGTTTTTGTAAGCTCATTTAAATCCCTATGTAATGTTTCTGGATTACAAGATATATAGATAATTTGTTCAAAATCTTTTGCTAATGCTCTAGTTGTATCATCAAGTCCAGCTCTAGGTGGATCCATAAATATAGTATCAAAGTTATAATCTTTAAGATTTATATCTTTTAATCTGTTAAAAACTCTCACTTCTTGTAGCCCTTGAACGAACTCTTCAGCGCTCATTCTAATAAAACCAATATTTGTAATATTATTTAATTCACAGTTCTTTAAAGCTGATTTTATAGATGTTTTTGAAATTTCAGTGGCAAGAACTTTATTAAATTTAGTTGATAATGGAATTGTAAAATTTCCACCTCCACAGTAAAGTTCACATAAATCTTTTGAAGAGTCTTCAATATTATTTAAAACCCATTCAATCATCTGGATATTTACATTTGTATTTGGTTGGGTAAATCCACCTTCTTGGTAGGCAAATTTGAATTCTTGATTATTTATAGTTAAGGTTTCAATTATTGATTCAGAACTTAGAACTATTTTTTGTTTTCTACTTCTTCCCATAACTTTTATGTTTAGTTTTTCTTCAATTTGTTTTGCTAATTCATTCCATTGTTCATCTAATTTTTTATGATAAATCAAAGTTACAAGCATATCATTTGTTGAACTAGCTAAAAATTCAACCGCAAAAAGTTTATATGAAAGGATTAAATCTTCCATAAGTAAATTTAAAAGCTTTGGCATAATCTCTTGTATATGAGCACTTACAATTTGACATGAATCTATTTTTAAAATATTTTTTTTAAAATCATTCATAGCATATGATAATATTTCATCTCCATTTTCATCTTTATCCCACCAAATCCTAAATTCAGCACGATTTCTAAAATTCTTATCACTACTTTTAATAAGATTAAAATCCATAGTTGTAAAGTTTGAAAATCTCTCTTTTTCTCGTTCTAATTTAAATGTGAGTTGTTCATCATATGATTTATCAAAAAGTGTACATGACGCACACATTCCAAAATATTTGCAGTTCATTAATAGCCTTTAAATTTGTTCCAAATTATTGTTTAATCTGATATTATATTCTATTGTATATAATACGCCCATGAAAGAAAATTGGCAACAACAACTACAATCACTATTAAATTGTGATTTAAAAACCTTATATCCATTGGCGCGAAGTCTAAACAGAAAATTAGAATTTTATGTTGGACCTACAAACTCAGGTAAAACCTATAATGCTATGCAAAAATTAAAAGAGGCGAATTCTGGACTTTATTTAGCACCTTTACGACTTTTGGCATTAGAGGGTTATGAAGATTTAAAAGCTTCAAATATAAATGCTAGTTTAATTACTGGTGAAGAACAAATTCTGCACGAAGAAGCAGCTCATGTTTGCTCAACAATTGAAATGATAGATTTTGATTTAGATGTTGATGTGGCAGTTATTGATGAAGTTCAAATGTTAGATGATGCAGATAGGGGTTGGGCTTGGGTAAATGCAATCATTGGATGTCCTGCTAAAAGAATTATTATGACAGGAAGTGTAAATGCTCTTGATGCAGTTAAAAGAATTGCAACTTATCTTGATGAAGATTTAGAGATTGTAAAACATCAAAGAAAAAATGAATTAAAAGTTTTACCAAAATGGACATCTTTAGATAAGCTAGAAGATGGAACAGCATTAATTGCTTTTTCAAGAAGAGATGTTTTACAGTTAAAACAAAAACTTCAGAAAAAATATACGGTTTCAGTGATTTATGGCAATCTTTCACCCGAAGTTAGACGTGATGAAGCTCAAAGATTTAGAGAGAAAAAAAGTCAAATTTTAATTGCAACTGATGCAATTGCAATGGGATTAAATCTTCCTATTAAAACAATTTTATTTACAACCGATACAAAATTTGATGGGGTTAGTAAAAGAAAAATAATAGTTAATGAGATAGTTCAAATAGCAGGTCGAGCGGGGCGTTATGGACATTTTGAAGCTGGATATTTGGGTGCTACAAGAAGAGATGTACTTGATCATGTTAGACTTGAATTTGATAGTCCAATAAAAACTATAAAACCACCTTTTAAAGTAAAAATAAATAATAATCAACTTGAAGCTCTAGCAGCTCATATAAAAACAAATTCTTTAACAAAAGTACTGAAGTTTTTTGCTGATAATATGTATTTTTCAGGCCCATTTATAGCTGCAAATATTTCATCTATGATTGAAGCTGCAAAAATTGTTGATACAAGATTTAATCTAAAACTTGAAGATAAATATCTTTTAGCCCAAGCTCCAATAACAACAAAATCAACTATTATCTTACAAGCTTATGAAGCTTATATTGCAAGTGTAATTAAGAAAAAAGTTTGTCATTATAAACCATCTATTACACTTCCTAAAAAAGCAATAACTCAAAGGGATTTACTTTTAGTTGAAGATGAAGTTAAAAAAATATCTTTATATTTATGGCTTTCATATAAAATCCCTGAACTTTTCCCAGACCATGATAAAGCTTATATTTTAAGAAACTCATTTAACTCATTTATTGAAAAATCTTTAAAAGGGAATTTAATTGAGGAAGATAGTTCTAAAAAACCTTTTTCAAAACCATTTCCAAGACGTGAAAATGACACAAAAGAATCAACAAATCACAAAAAAGATTATAGACCAAGAAGGCGAAAAACAATTTAATAAAAAATTAGCTAAAATTATAGACTTTCAAAGCCCTAAAATATGTACAAGGATTTAATATCGTGTTTGGATTTTTAAAAATCAACGAAGATTTATTTTATAAAGAATTGCTATCTGAAAATTTTGATAGTGCAAAAATCCAAAAGTATATAAAAAAAGGTATTGACCTAAATAAAAGAGATGAAAAGGGTAAAACCATTCTTTTCACATTAGTAGCTAAAAGAAAACTCGAAGCTATTAAACTTTTAATAAAAAATGGGGCAGATTTAACCATTGAAGATAACTTTAGAAAAACAGTTCTCGATGATGCAGTTGAGCGCTCAGATGGAGTTATGATTCGTTTTTTATTGGATAATGGATATTCAATAAATCACCAAAATAGTGCAGGAAGAACAATTTTTCAAGATGTAGCTTTATTTGGAAATAATAAACTTTTCCAAATTTTTATGAATTACAATGCAGATTTTAACCAAAAAGATTTTTATGGAAAAACAGTATTGTTTGATGCAGTAGAAGGTGGAAGTTTAGTTATTTTAAAAGATGTAATAAATAATATAGATAATATCAATGTTTTGGATGAAAATCATCAAACCGCACTTTTCCGAGCTGTTTTAAAAAATGATATTTCATTGGCAACTGAATTAGTTTTACATGGAATAAATGTAAACTTTTTAGATAAAAATGGACAAAATGTACTTTTTAATGCAATTTTACAAGGTGTTAAAAATCTTCCATTTATTGAGCTACTTATTAAAAAAGGCATAAATTTAAATGTAGTTGATAATTATCATAAAAATATAATTAATGAACTTTTATATATATTTGATTTACAAAAAAACTATTTGACTGAATTAGAGGGAAAATATAAAATCATTACAGCAGAGAATGAGTATATGCCTTTAGCTTTTTTATTCATGGAACAAGGTATTGAAATTGATAGAGTAGATGAATATGGAAAAACAACACTGCAAAGGGAAATAGAGAATAAAAATTTTACAAATATAGAATTTTTATTAAATTGTGGCGCAGATATAAATGTTTGTGATGAAAATGATAAAAATATTATTCATAAAGAGATATTAAAAGGTTATTCAAACTACAAAATGATAGATTTTTTAATGTCTAATGGAGCAAATATTGATGCTCGAGATTTTGATGAAAAAACTGTTGTAGATGATATTGTTGAAATAATTGCAGTTACAAAAGGTTTTAAAAAAGCTAGTCCATTTTTATCAGAATTAATTAATGATGATGATAAATATGATGTTTTACTAAAAAAAGTTCTTACTTTTAGACCTAATATTGAAACACAAAGATTAGATGGAACAAATATTTTATTTGACCTGGTGTTATATAATGATTTTGAAACACTGAAAACAATTATAAATTATGGAATAAACCTAAATATAAAAGATAAAAGAGGTTATACACCTTTGATGCATATGGTTAATGAGGGTTTGAAAATTAATGATAAAAAAGAGAAAGATTTATTTATTGAAAGATTAATCTATTTCTTAAAATATAGAGTAAGTGTAGATATTCAAGATAATGAGGGACGAACTGTAATTCATAAAGCCGTAATTGCTAATGATTTAGTTGTTGTTGAAAAACTTTTAACTAAAAAAGCAGATTTAAGTATAAAAGATATTCATGGCCGAACAGCCCTTCATCATACCCAATGGCATGGAAACTATAAAATAGCGCGATGGTTAATATCAGCTGGTGCCGATATGAATTTACCTGATAATTCAGGTTTTACATTATTAAATTATGCAGCTATTTTTGGGCATACAAGATTAATTGTTGCCTTAATCGCTTCTGGTGTTTTAATGTATAATAGAAATCCTAAAAATGTAAAAGTTGCGCAGTTTTTTAGAGATAGAGATAATAAACTAGATAAATTATTATCACGTAATATTGATGATGATAAAATGCGATTAGCAGTTCAAGAGGTTGTTGAAAACCTAAGAAAAGAGATAGATCAAGCTTTACAATAATAAGGAAAAGAATGTTTAATAAATCAATTATAGTTTTAGCAGCAGGTGCAGGTACAAGAATGAAATCAGATACTCCAAAGGTATTACACAAGATTTCTGGAAAACCAATGTTATATTATTCAATAAAAGAAGCTTTAAAATTAAGCGATGATATAACAGTAGTTTTATTTCACCAAGCACAAAGAGTTCAAACTGAAATGGAAAAATATTTTTCAAATATAAATTTTGTAATTCAAGACCATGCTAATTATCCTGGAACTGGTGGAGCAGTTATGGGAATAATCCCAAAATATGAAAAAGTGTTAGTTTTAAATGGAGATATGCCTTTGATTCAATCAAGTGAATTAGAAAAATTTGATATTAATGCAACTATTGTAATGTCTGTTTTAGAGTTAGATAGCGCAGATGGATATGGAAGAGTAATTATAGAAAATGGAAATGTTAAAAAAATAGTTGAACAAAAAGATGCAAATGTAGAAGAATTAGCTGTTACGACTGCAAATGCTGGAATTTATCAATTTGAAACAAAATTCTTACTTGAGAACTTACCAAAACTGAATAATAACAATGCTCAAAAAGAGTATTACATAACTGACTTAGTTGAAATGGCTATAAATCAAAATAAAGTTTTAAAACCACTTGCTGTGAATGAAGAAAACTTTAAAGGTGTAAACTCAAAAGTAGAACTCTCCGATGCTGAAGTAATTCATCAAAATAGAATTAAAAAAGAGTTTATGAAAGCTGGCGTTATTATGAGATTGCCTGATACTATTTATATAGAAGAGGGTGTGCAAATTGAGGGTGAATCAATTATTGAAAATGGTGTTTCGCTTCTTGGAAATTCAGAAATTATAAACTCTCATATCAAAACAAACTCAGTTGTTGAAGACTCAATTGTTAAAGATAGTGACGTTGGACCAATGGGGCGAATAAGACCAGGAAGTGAACTTAATAAAACTCACATAGGAAACTTTGTTGAGACAAAAAAAGCTATTTTAAATGGGGTAAAAGCTGGACATCTTTCATATTTGGGAGATTGTTCTATTGATGAGGGTACAAACATAGGTTGTGGAACAATTACTTGTAATTATGATGGAGTTAATAAACATCAAACAATTATAGGAAAAAACGTTTTTGTTGGAAGTGATACACAATTTGTGGCACCTGTAAATATTGAAGATGATGTTCTAATTGGAGCTGGTTCTTGTGTAACTGGAAATGTGAAAAAAGGTGAGTTGTATTTAACAAGGGCAAAAGCTAAAGTTATTGATGGTTACTTTTACAAACATTTTTCAAGTAAAAAATAAAAGATTTTAAATGTTATTAAAAAACAAAAAAATATTAGTAGGAGTTTGTGGCTCAATTGCTATTTATAAGAGTTTAGAACTTATTAGACTTTACATAAAAGCTGGCGCACAAGTACGAGTTATTATGACCGATGGAGCAAAGAAGTTTATAAATCCAATCACTTTTGAAGCAATTTCTCAAAACAAAGTTTTAGATGAATCAAGTGAAAATTGGGATAAAAGCCAAGATTATAATCATATTGATATTGGTAAATGGTCAGATATTTTTGTAATAGCACCAGCTAGCGCAAATACAATAAATGCCCTAGCAAATGGTTTAGGAAATAATCTTCTTTTACAAACAGCTTTAGCTTATCCACGAATGAAACTAATAGCCCCAGCAGCAAATACAAATATGCTAAAAAATCCAATTACACAAGCAAGTCTTAAAATGCTAAAACTTTGTAATTATGAGATTATTTCATCACAAACAAAAGAGTTAGTTTGTAAAGATGTTGGTGATGGAGCGATGGCAGAACCAGCTGATATTTTTGATGTTACATGTAAAGAATTACTTAAAAATGATTATTGGATAAATAGAAAAGTAGTATTAAGTGGTGGTGGAACAATTGAAAAAATCGATGAAGTAAGATATATCTCAAACTTTTCATCTGGAAAAATGGCTTCATCTTTAGCTAAGGCTTTATATTACAAAGGTGCAGATGTTTGTCTAGTAAGTACAAGAGGTTATGAAAACTTACCAAAAGATATTCACATCATAAAAGTTGAAAGTTCAAATGAGATGTATGAATATTTGGTTGACTCAATTAGAGTTGCTAAAAAAGGGGTTCTTACAAAACCTACTTTAATGGATAATTCAACTCCAACTTTAATTATGAAAAAACCATTTTTGTTTATGGTGGCAGCGGTTAGTGATTATGTTCCAGCATTTCCACAAGATGGAAAATTAAAAAAAGAGTTAATTGGAACACACTGGAATTTAGAATTAAAACAAAATATGGATATTCTAAAATCTTTAGAAAAAGATGGAATTATAACTATTGGTTTTAAAGCTGAAATGGATGAAACCACAGCCTTAAATAGTGCTACAAGAATGTTAGAAAATAAAAAACTTGATGGAGTTTGTTTAAATATTTTAAATGAAGAAAATAGTTTTGGAAGCGAAAATAATAATATAGAATTAATATTAAAAAACAACTCTTTTGAATTTAAAGGTTCAAAATTAGATGTTTCATTAAATATTTTAGAAAAATTGGAAGAAGAGTTTTCAGAATATGAGTGAAATTAAAATACCTAAGCACGTTGCCATAATCATGGATGGAAATGGAAGATGGGCAAAAGAGCGAGGTTTAAATAGAACAGCTGGCCATGAAGAGGGTGCAAAAACTGTACGAAAGATTACTTCATATTGTTCAGATATTGGAATAAAATATTTAACTTTATATGCTTTTTCAACAGAGAATTGGGAGCGACCAAAACTTGAAGTGGAATTTTTAATGAAATTACTTGATAGATATTTAAAAAAAGAGTTAAGTGTTTATTTAGAGAATAACATTAAATTTAAAGCAATTGGAGATATAAGTAGATTTTCAAAAACATTACAAAATACAATTTATGAAACTCAAAATAAAACAGCAAATTGTACGGGACTTACTCAAGTATTAGCTTTAAATTATGGTTCAAAAAATGAAATTATAAGAGCTATAAAAAAACTAAATGAATCAAATCTTGAAATCACAGAAGAGAATTTTGAAACTTGTCTTGATACAGCTGGAATGGGTGACGTTGATATTTTAATACGAACAAGTGGAGAAGTTAGACTTTCAAACTATCTATTATGGCAAAATGCTTATGCGGAGATGTTCTTTACTCAAACATACTGGCCTGATTTTAATGAGTCAGAATTTGATGATATTTTAAGTGATTTTAGTAAAAGAGAGAGAAGATTTGGAGGTATTTAGTTTTATTTTTGGTATATGTTTTGGTTCATTTCTAAATGTACTAATTTTAAGACTTCCTTTAAATCAATCAATTGTAATAGCTAGAAGTAAATGTCCAAAATGCAACCATTTAATTTACTGGTATCATAATATACCACTTCTTTCATATCTATTTCTTAGAGCAAAATGTTCTTATTGTAAAGAAAAAATATCTTTTTTATATTTTTTTGTTGAGTTAATAAGTGGACTTATGACTTTAGCTCTATTTTTAAAACTTGGATTAACTCAAGAGTTTATTTTTATGTGTTTAATATCTTATGTGTTAATTGTTTTATCTTTCATAGATTTAAAATACAAAGCAGTACCAGATTATCTACTTTTGATAGTTTTTATACTCTCTTTTTTTGCCACAAATTTCTCTTTAATTGAATCTTTTAAAAATGCTTTTTTATTTGCTGGAGCTTTTGTTTTATTAAATTTTGTAATTACCTTTTATATACAAAATATAAAATCAAAGCTTCTAAAAGATGAGAGTTTAAAAAATCAAGAAGCTTTAGGGGAGGGTGATATTCCAATAATTGCGATGTTAGGAATTATTCTTGGAGTAAGTGGCGGTTTATTTGCTATATTTTTAGCTGCTTTTTTTGCTATAATACCCGCAATCTATTCAAATTTTGTAAAAAAAGATATTCAAACTCCATTTATTCCCTATTTAGTTTTAGGCTTTTTTACTGAATATTTTTTTGAATTAGAAACAATTATAAAGGCCTTTTATTGAAATTAAAACAATATTTACATTCTCAATTAGCAATCACATTTTTCCCTATATTTTTAGGACTATTTTTTATAACTTCAGTTATATTTTTAGTTAAGATAGCAGCACTAACCTCAATAATTACACTTAATTTTGCAGAATTATTTACATTATTTACTTATGCAATTCCTCAAATTGTATTTTTTACTATGCCTATTTCGTTTTTTTTATCGTTGGTTATTTGTCTTGCTAAATTAGCAAGTGAATATGAACTTACAGTAATCACTTCTTTTGGTTTAAATCCTGTAAATATTTTAAAAATATTTGCACCTCTTACTTTGCTTTTATCTGCAATGTTACTTGTAATTTCAGTGGGTTTAATTCCTAAAACTAAATTTTTAACAAAACAATTTTTAGATAAAAAGAAAAAAGAGGCAAACTTTAATATAAAACCTAGTCAATTTGGACAAAAGTTTGGAGATTGGCTAATTTATATAGATGGAAAAGATGATAAAGTATATGACCAAGTAAAACTTTTTAAAACAGAAAAAAAAGAGGATCAGTTTGTTGTTAGCAAAACAGCTATATTAGATAATGAAAATGGTTCTTTGAGTTTTAGATTAATTGATGGAAAAGCTTTTGTTATTAATGAAAAAGAGTTTAATCAAATTGAGTTTAAATCTATGTATATTAATGATTCTATTGGAGATAGTAAACTTGAAATTTTTACAGATTCTTTCTCTTTTTGGGAAAATAATATTAAAAATGATGTAGATATAGATGATTTGACATTTTATGTTTTAACTTCACTATTTCCATTAATATCTCTATTTTTAGTAATTACATTTGGATATTTTAACCCAAGATATGAAAAAAATAGAGCAGTTTTTTACTCTTTAATTGCCGTAGTTTTATATTATGTTTTAATAAAATTAGTTGGGGATAAGATTTTATTACATGCTTTATATGTAATACCAACTATTTGGATTTTTGGAACATATCTTTTGTATTCAAGAACAATACAAAAAGAGTATTAAATAATAAACGAACCTAAAATTTGTAATCTCTTATGATGGAAGTTTGTATCAAGGAAGTCAAAAGCAACCAAATGGTTTGACTATCGAAGATAAACTTCTTAAGGCATTTAAAAAAATAAATATAGAAACAAATATAGTTTTAAGTGGAAGAACCGATAAAGAAGTCCATGCAACAGGACAAGTTTTTAATTGTATTGTTCCAGATTTTTGGAGTGATTTTTTTAAATTAAAAGAGGTTTTAAATAGAAATCTTCCAACATCTATTAAAATATTAAAAATCTCAAAAGTAAAAGATGATTTTCATTCAAGATTTCATGCTAAAAAAAGAGATTATAGGTATATAATTACTTCAAAACCCACAACTCCTTTTAATGATAAATTTATAACTTATGTTCCTTTTGTTGATGAAGAGTTATTAAAAATGGCAATAAAAGAGTTTATAGGAGTTTATGATTTTAAATATTTTCATAAAACAGGAAGTGATAAAGATATTACTGTAAGAGAGATTTATAATACAAGTTTTTATAAATATAAAGATATTTATGTTTTTAAATTTACAGCAAATTCATATTTGAGATCTCAGATTAGATTAATGGTCGGATTTTTATTAGCAATCAATGATAAAAAATTAACCATTGAAGATTTAAAAAAACAGTTAAGATTAGAGCAAAATATTTTCAAAACACCAATAAAGGCAAATGGGTTATATCTAGCTAAAATAAAATATTAAAGGTTTAAAATGTTTTTAAAAAAGAAGAAGTTTTATACTCTCTTAGATATAAAAAATCAGATTGTTTTTACACCTTTATTATTTATCTTTTTATTATCAATAATTGCCTTTATATCTATTTTCTTTTTTTTAGAGTATGAAAAAAGAAGTAAAATAGATAGTCTGCTTCAAAATGAGGATTTTTATAAAAAAGATATTTTAAGAACATATATTTCTAGTATAAAATATAATACAAGTACAGGTTTTGATGATATTGAAAATGATTTAAGTAACTATATCTATGAGATAATTGGTTACATAAAAGCAAAAGAGATGAATCAAAAAGAGTTTAATATAAATCTTTTAAAACCATATTTGCAAGAGATAGAAACTAAACAAGAAATAAAGTTTTTGATTTTTGATAATCTTCATTATAATGTTTTATATGGTGAAGAGATTCTTGATAATCTAATAGAACTTACAAATTCAGAAAATAAAACAGATCAATTTAAACAACATATGTTAAGAAATATTGAACATATTGGTGATAATAATCTTATGTACAATATTGATAACCAAAAAAGTAATATCCAGCTAAGTTATATCAAAAACATCGAATTTTTAAATCTATTTATTGGAGCATATTCAAAAATAGATGATATGAAAGTTTTAACAAAAAAGGCAATTTTAGACTCTATTGTTGAAAAAAGTAGAACTTTAAATAATTCATATTTATACTTTTATGATGTAACAGAAAAAAAAGTAGTAAATTATAATATGGATGGAAAAGTTGAAGATGTAAAGAATATTGTAAATTTTGAAGAAGAGAGTAAAAATGACTCTTCATATACTTTCCAAAAGTATCAATATAAAATCTTTATTAAAACTAATCTTTCAAATAAAGGCATAAAAAAGATAAAGAGTGAATATCAAACTAAACTTGTGACATTTTTTTTATTGGTGGTTTTTATAGCTTTATTATTAATAGTTTCTGCTGTTCTTTTTGGAAGATTTATAAATACAATTTTTAATAGATATGATAGAAGATTACAAAGAAGAAATCTATTATTTAAAAAGTGGAAAGAGAGATATGAATTAGCAATTATTGCTTCAAATGATGGTTTGTGGGATATGGATTTAAATTCAAAGAAAATCTTTTTTTCAAATAGATGGCTTGAAATGTTTGGTTATAAAAGAAATGATATTCAAAACTTTGATGAATGGTTAGAATTAGTTCACAAAGATGATAAACAAAAAGTTATTCAAGAGTATGAAAATCATATTAATAAAAAAAGTGAACACTTTATTTGTGAATATAGATTAAAAGATAAATGGAACAACTATAAATGGATATTAGTTCGAGGTAAAGAGTTTAACTCAAATAGAATTTTAATGATGTCTATGAATATTGATGATAGGGTTAAATTAATAAAAGAGTTAAGGGATGTTGAGTTATTAACAGAATTTGGAAGAATTGTTGTTTTTAAATGGGAAAATGATGAAAATCTAAGTGTTAAATTTGTATCAAAAAGTATTAGTACTTATGGATATGAAGTAAAGGATTTTGAAAACAGAAGCAACTTCTTTACTTTTGTACATACAGAGGATAAAGAACTTTTAAAAAATGTAATAAATGAAGCAATTAAAGAGGATGCAGATTCTTTTAATTGTATCTATAGAGTTATAGATAAAAATAAAGAGATAAAATGGGTTTATACAAGAGCTATTTTAATAAAAGATGATTATGCAAATGTTATTGGTTTTTATGGATATTTAAATGATATAACAAATCTTAAAATAAATGAAGAAGAGTTAAAACAAAAAATAGAACATGAAGTTGAAAAAAATCTTGAAAAGGATAGATTATTAGTTCAACAAAATAAAATGGCATCAATGGGAGAAATGTTAGGAAATATAGCTCACCAATGGAGACAACCTTTAAATAATATCAATTTATTAATCTATTATATTAGAGATTGTTATGGAATGATTTCTCAAAGTGAGTTTAATGAGACTATAAAAAATGCAAAATTACAAATTGATTTTATGTCTCAAACTATTGATGATTTTAGAAACTTTTACAAACCATCAAAAGAAAAAAAACTTTTTAATATAAAAGATTCAATTATCCAAAGTTCTAAAATAGTTAAATCTTCTTTAGAACAAAACTCAATAGAATTAAAGATTGAAGCTCAAGATTTAGAAATAGATAGTTATGAAAATGAGTTTGAACAAGTAATTGTGAATATATTAAATAATGCGATAGATGCAAAAATATTAAAAGATAAAATTATTAAATTTAAGGCTTTTATAGAGATTAAAGTCTACAAAGATAATGAAATCTCTTTTATATCAATCTTTAATAATTGTGGAAATATAGATGAAAAGATTATTGGAAGAATCTTTGAACCATACTTTACAACAAAATTTGAGAACCAAGGTACGGGAATTGGTTTATATATGACAAAAGTAATTATAGAAAAGAACATGAATGGGAAAATTGAGGCCATAAATAAAGATGATGGAGTAGAGTTCCTAATAAAATTAAATGGTTAAAATGATTTTTGCTATAATCTAGGAATATACATTTAAGAGAGAAAATATGCAAAATTTGAAAACAAGAGTTTTGTTAGTTGAAGATGAAGAACTTGCAAGAAAGACATTGGCTTTTTATTTAAATACAATTTTTGATGAAGTAATCGTAGCTTGTGATGGAGCTGAAGCACTTTTAATCATAAAAGAGAATGAAGAAGAAAATAAAAACTTTGATTTAATATTAACTGATCTTAGTATGCCTAATATGAATGGTATACAGTTGATTGATGAGGTTTTAAAGTTCTCTCCAAATCAAAGATTTATAATTGTAAGTGCCCACAAAAATGAAGAAGATTTATTAAAACTTATTAATCTACGAATTAGTGGATATTTTGTTAAACCTTTAAATATTGATAATATGATGGAAATGTTACAAAAAGCTAAAGAAGAAGTTATTTTGGATAAACAACCAATAATTAAAACCAATGTTTTAATTCCGTTAAACAATAGTTATACTTTTGATTTAACAAATGATAAGCTTTATCATAAAAATTTGATTGTAAAACTTTCAAAAAAAGAGTCAGAGATTTTGGATGTACTTATAAAAAATTTAGGTGTTGTAATTCCAATTGAAAGATTTAAAGAAGAGGTTTGGAACAATATTAATATCAATGATTCATCTTTAAGAACAGTAATGAAAAGATTAAAAGACAAAATTAAAGATGATGATTTTATTATTTCCCATAAAGGTTATGGATACATAATTGAAAAAGTTTTAAGCAAATAAAAAAGAAAAAATTATCTAAAGGATTTTAAAATCCTTTAGATAGAACTTTTTATAATAATCCAGCTTCTTGATAATATCTTTTTGCACCCTCATGTAAAGGAGCAGATAATCCATCAAGTAGAGATTTTTTTGTAATTTGACTATATGCTGGATGTAATTTCTTAAATTCATCAAAGTTTTCTAAAATTGCTTTTACAACTGTATAAACTGCATCAACACTAACATCATCACTTGTTACAAGAACAGCTTTTACACCAAATGTTGGTACATCTTCTGCATTTCCACTATATAATCCACCAGGAACATTTGCTTTTGCAAAATAAGGATATTTTTTTATTAGAGTATCAACATTTGCCCCTTCAATTGGAGTAATTTTTACATCAATTGAATTTGCTGCATCTTTAATATTTGCAGTTGGATGACCTACCATATAAAAATATCCATCAATCTTATTATCTTTTAGTGCATCTGGCATTTCAGAGGCTTTTAGTGCCCCTGCAAATTTTAAATCTTCGGTTTTTATTCCACTTTGATCAAATAGTGTTAAAGTAGTTGCTTCATTTCCACTTCCAGGGTTTCCAAGATTGATTCTTTTTCCTTTTATGTCCAGTAGAGAATTAATATTTGCATCTCTTCTTGTAACTAAAGTTAATAATTCAGGATAAATTGCCATTACTGATTTCAGTTTTGGAATAGTTGTCCCTTTAAAAGCACCTTCCCCTCTACTAGCTTGATATAGTATATCTGATTGAACAATACCAAAATCAAGTTCACCATTATCAATTGTATTTACATTATAAACGCTTCCAGCTGTTGATTCTACTGAACATCTAATTTTTGTCTCTTTTTTATATTGATTAACTAATCTACAAATAGCTCCACCTGTTGGATAATATGTTCCAGTAACTCCACCTGTTCCAATGGTAATGAATTCAGCGGCAATTGCTGGAACGGATAAAATACCAATTAATGCCATAGTAACAATATTTTTATTTTTGATGATTTTATTAGATTTCATTATCCTTTTCCTTACTCTTATATTATGTAAAATCTTTTATTTAAACAATTAGTTTATTATATCAGTAAAATATATGTATATTAAAACTAAATATTTTAATTATAATCAAATTTTAAAAAATTAAAATAAAATACTTGACAAATAAAGACTCAATAGGTTATAATTCTTTAGCAGTTTAAGATACTGAGTGCTAAATTATGAAAGTGGTCGTAAACAATGATAGATAAAAAAGAGTTTTTATTACAATCTATTATTAAAGCTTATATTGAGCATTTAGAACCAATTGGTTCAACTCAATTAAAATCTATGTACGATATTACTTATTCACCAGCGACTATTAGAGGATACTTTAAAAAGTTAGGTGATGAGGGTTATCTTGCACAAGAGCATATAAGTAGTGGAAGAACTCCAACTACAGAAGCTTTAAAACAGTATTGGCAGACAAAACTTAATTTTAAACTAAAAGGTGTAAATTTACGAGCATTGGAATATTTTGCTTCAAATATAGGACTGTCTGTTTTTATAAAAAAAGAGAAATCTGATATATTAAAAGATATTTTGAATGTTGAAAATAGATATATGATTTTAGAATTTTCTACATTTGCTATTAGTGTAAAGTATTCAGATGCACTTTATAGGTTTTTAAATGATATGATAGGTTTAGATTTAAAAGATATTACGAAAGTTTCAAAAGATGTGGGTGCTTATGAAGTTTATGAATCTATAAACCAAACTCTACAAAATTCAGATTTTCAGATTTTTAATTATAAAGAGTTTCTAAATCTAGCTTTGAATTATGATTTTGATGAATATACTATAAACAGTTTTTTAAAAGGTCAAATTTTGGATGAGTTAAAAGAGGGTTTATATTTTGATAAGTTTTTACCATCAAATTATATAGGGATTTGTAATTATTGCAAAATCAATAACGAAGATGTTAAAATGTTGGTTATTGGTGAATTACCAAAAGATTATGAATATTTTTATGAAAAAATTACAACTTTTTAGGAGATAAAATGAGCGAAGAAACAAAAGAAGAATTAATACAAAATGAAACAACAGAGCAAGAAGTTCAAGGTGAAGTTGTTGAAGAAATAAAAGAAGAAACTTTAGAAGATAAAGTAGCGAAATTAGAGCAACAATTGAAAGATAGTGAAGATAAATATTTAAGAGTACATGCTGATTTTGAAAATATCAAAAAAAGATTAGAAAAAGAGAAATATCAAGCTATTGATTATGCAAGTGAAAAATTTGCAAAAGATTTATTAGCTCCAATTGATACTTTAGAGTTAGCATTATCATCTACAAATACACCGTTAGATGCACATGAATTACTTGAAAAAGTAAAAGAAGGAATCTCTTTAACTATTAAGAATTTCAATACAACTTTTGAAAAACATAACATTACAAAAATTGAAACAGATGGTGAGTTTGATCCAAATGTACACAATGCTGTAATGCAAGTTGATAGTGCAGAGCATGAAGATGGTGCAATTGTTCAAGAGCTTCAAAAGGGTTATTTATTAAAAGATAGATTATTAAGACCAGCTATGGTTTCAATCTGTAAAAAATAAATAATTTGACCGTGATGTCATTAAACTAGATAGATTTGAAAAGATATAAATTAAAATAAAAAATAAAACTTGATAAGGATATAAAATGAGTAAAGTAATTGGAATAGATTTAGGAACAACAAACTCTTGTATAGCAGTTTATGAAGGTGGGGAAGCTAAAATTATCCCTAATAAAGAAGGAAAAAATACAACTCCTTCAATTGTTGCATTCACAGATAAAGGTGAAGTTTTAGTTGGAGACCCAGCAAAAAGACAAGCGATTACAAATCCAGAAAAAACTATTTATTCAATCAAAAGAATTATGGGTCTAATGATGGATGAGCCAAATGCAAAAGCTGCTCAATCAAAAGTTGGATATAAAATTGTTGATAGAAATGGTGCTGCAGCTGTTGAAATTGGTGGAAAAGTTTATACTCCACAAGAAATTTCTGCAAAAATTTTATCAAAATTAAAAGCAGATGCTGAAGAGTATTTAGGAGCTGCGGTTACTGATGCTGTTATTACAGTTCCTGCATACTTCAATGATGCACAAAGAAAAGCAACTCAAGAAGCTGGAACAATTGCTGGTCTTAATGTACTAAGAATCATCAATGAGCCAACAGCTGCATCTTTAGCTTATGGTTTAGATAAAAAAGGTGAAGAAAAAGTTCTTGTTTACGATTTAGGTGGAGGAACATTTGACGTTACTGTTTTAGAAATTGGTGATGGTACATTTGAAGTACTTTCAACTGATGGAAATGCATTCCTAGGTGGAGATGACTTCGATAATAGAATTATTGATTGGTTAGCAAAAGAGTTCAAAGACGAAAATGGTTTTGATGTTAAAAATGACAAAATGGCATTACAAAGATTAAAAGATGCTGCTGAAAATGCTAAAAAAGAGTTATCATCAGCTGAATCAACAGAAATCAACTTACCATTTATCTCTATGGGAAGTGCAGGTCCTGTTCACTTAGTTAAATCATTAACAAGAGCAAAATTTGAGTCTATGACTGAAGATTTAATTAACGAAACTTTAGAGCATATCAAAACTGCACTAAAAGATGCTGGATTGAAAAAAGAAGAGATTCAAGAAATTATTATGGTTGGTGGATCTACAAGATTACCAAAAGCAAATAAAGTTGTTAGAGATTTCTTTGGAAAAGATTTAAATAAAGGTGTAAATCCTGACGAAGTAGTTGCTGCGGGAGCTGCAGTGCAAGCTGGAGTTTTAAAAGGTGATGTTAAAGATGTATTATTATTAGACGTTACTCCTTTATCTTTAGGAATTGAAACTCTTGGTGGAGTTATGACTAAATTAATTGAAAAAGGAACTACAATTCCAGTTAAAAAATCTCAAGTATTCTCAACTGCTGATGATAATCAACCAGCTGTTTCTATTCACGTTTCACAAGGTGAAAGAGAATTTGCAAGAGATAACAAATCTTTAGGTATGTTTGAACTTTCAGATATTCCAGCAGCTCCAAGAGGTGTTCCTCAAATTGAAGTAACATTTGATATTGATGCAAATGGTGTTTTAAATGTAAGTGCTAAAGATAAAGGAACTGGAAAAGAAAACAAAATTACTATTTCTGGAAGTTCAGGATTAAGTGATGCTGAAATTGAAAAAATGGTTCAAGAAGCAGAAGCAAATAAAGAGACTGATGCTAAGAAAAAAGCTGTAATTGAAGTTAGAAATCAAGCAGATGCTTTATTACACTCAACTAAAAAAACGTTAGAAGAGAACGAAAGTGCAGTTAGCGAAGAAGAGAAAAAAGCTATCATTGATGCAGCAGCTGATTTAGAAGAGACTTTAAAAAATGACAATGCAACAAAAGAAGATATTGAAGCTAAGTTAAAAACTTTAACTGAAAAATCTCATAAATTAGCAGAAGCTATGTACAAAAAAGAGGGTGGGGAAGCTGGTGCACAACCAAACCAAAAAGCAAAAAAAGATGATGATGACGTTATCGACGCTGAAGTAGAGTAAATCTCTGCTTCATGCAAACTCTTATTTTAATACTTATTTTATTTCTAATCACAATATTTTCTGTACTTCTATATTTTAAAACTAAAACATCAAGAATTGAAAAATTAGTTTCTGGTGAGTGTCCTACTTGCGGAGAAAAAACGAGAACTTTTTTTAATGAAAGAACACAAACTACTTTTAAATCAGAAATAATAAAATCAAGAATTCTTCAAAGTCATGGATGTTCAGGGGTAAAAGATGTTGAGTTTACTTGTGAATCGTGTGGATTAAAAGAAGTTCATTCTACAAATTTATTACCATCTTCTTGCGGTCTATGAAATCAGTTATATTTTTATTCCTAATAATTGTTTTATTCTTTTCTGGATGTTCTGCTAAAAAAGAAGTAATTTCTGAACAATTAACTACTACTCCTGAGGTAAAAGAGACTAAAACTAATATGAAACCAGTTGGTTTTAATGAAATAGATGGTTTTTATCGAGATGATTTAACTCATGCTCTTGATGTTTTTAAGAAAGATTGTATAAAATCAAAAAAGAATGAACTATTTAAAAATGTTTGCCAAAAGGCAGAATATGAAACTGATGGAGCAAAATTCTTTACTATAAACTTTCAACCATATAAACTTTTAGATGAAGACTCTTTTGATGAAGGAATTATCACAGGTTATTACGAACCACTTCTTTATGGAAGTTTAAAAAAGAACAACAGATATAAATATCCTATTTATAAAACTCCAAAAGATATGATAATTATTGATTATGCATCTGATGATCCTGAAGTTAAACCTTATAAATTAAGAGGAAAATTAGTTAATAATATGCTTGTTCCTTATGACTCAAGAGCCCAAATAGAGAGTAATCCAAATAAAAATCTTGAAGTTATAGCTTATGTTGATAATAAATTTGATCTATTTTTACTCCATGTTCAAGGTTCTGGAAAAGTATTGTTAAATAATGGTGAATTAATTAACGTTGGTTATGCTGAACAAAATGGAAGAAAATTTAAAGGAATTGGAACTTATATGCTTGAAAAAGGTTATATAGGTAAAGATGAATTATCAGCCCAAGGAATGAAAAAGTATATAGATAAGAATCCAGCAAAAGCAGATGAAATATTAAATCAAAATGAGAGTTATATATTTTTTCATAAATCAAATCAAGGTGCAACTGGAAGTTTAGGAACGCAACTTACAGCAAAAAGAAATTTAGCTGTTGATAGAAGTGTTATTCCTCTTGGAATGCCAGTTTTTCTTAGTACAAAAAATCCTGTTGATAAAAAACCAATAAATCAATTAATGGTTGCTGCTGATGTTGGTGGAGCTATAAAAGGAAATATCAGAGCTGATTTTTTTTGGGGATATGGAGAAGATGCTTTTGCATATGCTGGAAAAATGAAAGAAAAAGGGAAAATGTATATCTTAATGCCCAAAGAATAGTTGTTGCCTACATGCAACAACCATTTCCGCAACAGTTATCTCTTGCTCCTGTATAAAATGAAATCACAAAATTATTGAACATCTCTTGAAGTTCAAATTCATGTTTTTTACAAAATTCCTTATTCATAAAATTCTTCATTTCTATTGCTTTACTTAATGCTTCGTCTTTTGATTCAAAAGTTAAATTATTTTCTAAATTGCTATTTTTAAAACATCCACATTGATTTGCTACAACTATTTTGTACATAAAAAAATCCTTAAAAATTTGATAAATTAATGTTGGAAGAGTAGCTAAATTTTTATTAAAGCAATTTAAGAAGTAAAAACAGATAAAATAATGACTTAATTGATTAAAAAAAGGAAAATAATGCACATTACAAATCTTATCTCTTTAAATTTTGGGAAATTCGCTAAAAAAGAGTTCCCAACATTTATTCAAAAATTCATAAATTCAAGTTATGTAAAACTTATGGGCTTAAATATGAGTGAATTTAAGAATGAAAGATATTATAAATCTTTAAATGATTTATTTACAAGAGAGTTAATCATCAAAAGAGAGATAGATTCTACTGAAGATGTAATTATTTCGCCAACTGATAGTTTAATCACACAATGTGGACAAATCAAAAACGATATTGCCCTGCAAATAAAAGGTATGGAGTATAGTGTTGAAGAGTTATTAACTTATTATTGTACTTCAAATTTTGAAAAGGTAAAAAATGGCTCTTTTATGAATTTTTACCTATCACCAAAAGATTATCATAGATACCACGCACCTTGTGATTTTAAATTGTTAAAATTAATCCATGTTCCAGGAAAACTTTATCCAGTAAATTTAAAATATCTAAATAAAGAATTCGAACTTTTTGTTCAAAATGAAAGAGTAATTTTAGAGTGTGAAAGTAATGGAAAAATCTTTTTTATGGTTTTTGTTGGTGCTTTAAATGTTGGACAAATGGTATTTGAATTCGAAGATAGGGTTGAAACTAATATTGATGCAAAAGAGATGAAAGTTTACACTTATGAAAATATTGAAATAACAAAAGGCGAGTGTTTAGGTTATTTTAAAATGGGTTCAACTGTAGTTATGCTTTGGGAAAATGATATGGTAGAACTTGAAGATTTATTAGATAAAAATGTTAAATATGGTCAAAAGATAGCAAAAGTATTATAAATTAATTTAAAAGTTGGATAACACGTGAACAATAAAATATTTCTGAAAATCGGTTGGTTATTTATTATAAGTTTATTATTGTATTTATTTTTTGTGGTATTTTTTTTATCACCAAAAATAAATGATTATTTAACCAAAACAGAAATAGAGAATTCAAAAACACAGTTTGATAAAGTTGTTTCAATAATAAAAAATAAATCAAGAATTATTGAAAATAAAGATGAGTTAAAAAAAGAGATTGAGTTATTACTAACAAGTTTTACATTAGGAAAAACGGGATATATCTATTTAGTTGATAGCTCTGGCAAAGTTATATTTGATCCAAGTGGAGAGTTTCAAAACCAACAACTATTAAATGCAATTTTACCTCAAACAGGAAAGAAATTAATGGATGAACTCCATTATGCTTATAATAAAAAAGAGACTCTTGAATATAATTGGAATAGAGTTTATGACCAATTTAATTATAATCATAAGAAAATATCTTGGATTGAATATGACAAAAGTTTAGATTGTTATATAATTTCAACTATTTATAAAGAAGACTTTGGTTCTTTTGTTCAAGGTATTAATTCTTTAATTTTAAATATCTCAATGTTATTGTTTGGTCTTTTAGCAATAATTGGAACATTTATTACTGTGAAAGTTATTGCACCTATTAATAAAATGTATTCAGAAGTTCAAAAAGCTAGTGTAAATTCTGAAACTCCTGATAATGGAGCTAAACCTAAAGATGAAATTGGATTTTTAGCTACACAATTTAATACTTTACTTGATCAAGTTGAAACAAATAGAAAAACTTTTGAAGATCAAGTTCAAGTAAAAACAAAAGAAATCCAAGATAAATTATATTATGATGAATTAACAAATCTAAAAAATAGATATGCGTTAGAAGATGATATTAAAGATGATGATTTTGTCTCAATTGCTTTAATAGATATTGATTCTTTTGATGATATTAACGAACTTTATGGATTTTCAACAGGAAATTTAGTTTTAATTGAAGTTGGGAAAATCTTAAGTGATTTTTCTTCAAAATTTAGTGTTGGAATTTATAGAATATATGGAAATGTATATTGTTTAGCTGATAAAAAAATGATGGGATTTTCAAAATATAATGAATTTATAACTGAATTAACAAGACTTTTCAAGAATAGACCTATTTTTATTGAAGAACTACAAATTGATATTTTTATTAATATTACTGTAGGTGTTTCAATAGCCCAAGAAGAACCAATAAAAACAGCTGGAATTGCCCTTAAAAAAGCAAAAAAAAGTAATATGCCTTATTTCGTTTATAATAATGACATTGACACAAAAGATATTATTAAAAAATCTATGTTTTGGCGAGAGAAGTTAAAAATAGCAATTGAAGAGAGTAGAGTTACACCATTTTATCAAGCAATTTTTGATAGAGATAAAAATATAGTTAAATATGAAACTTTGATGAGAATCAAAGATACAAATGAAAATGGTGAAACCATTTATATAAGTCCATATCTGTTTCTTGATATTTCAGTTAAAACAAAACAATATTTACAATTATCACACCAAGTAATATCAAAAGCTTTAGTTGATTTAATGAAAACTGATAAACAAATTTCTATAAATTTAAGTTTTAAAGATATATTAGATAGTGATTTTATTGAATATTTAGATAAGAATTTAGACAAAATCTATAGTGATGATAAATCAAGAATAGTATTTGAGATATTAGAGAGTGATTATATTTCTGAT
Source organism: Campylobacterales bacterium (assembly GCA_038248665.1). Taxonomy (GTDB): domain Bacteria; phylum Campylobacterota; class Campylobacteria; order Campylobacterales; family Arcobacteraceae; genus Aliarcobacter. Next base: position 110,638 of record JBBRXF010000002.1, read on the forward strand.
TATACTTTACTTGAAGATTTTATTATTAAATATAGAAATCAAGGTATAAAAATTGCGATTGATGATTTTGGAACAGGATATTCTAATTTTGCTCATATTCTAAAAATTAGACCAAATTATATAAAAATTGATGGTTCATTAATCAAAAATCTTAATTCTGATAAAAATTCATATGAAATGGTGAAATCAGTTATTGAATTTTCAAAAGCTTTAAATATAAAAACAATTGCCGAATTTATTCATTCTGAAGAGGTATTTAATATTGCTTTAGAGTTAGGTGTTGATGAATTCCAAGGTTTTTATTTAGCAGAACCTGCAACTGATATTTTTTAATTTTAATTAAACAAAAGTTTATTGTTGTAGAATTAAAAGAAAAGAAAAGGATTAAAAATGTCAACTATTACAGAATTAGGAACATTAGTACTTTCAGGTACTAAAAAGGGAAAAATCTCAATTTCAAATGTAACTGAACCTTATGGAAAAGATACAGCAGATATTGTAAGCATAGGTATCTCTTTAAATGGTCAAGATGTTCAATGGAAGTCACATATTCCTTATGAAAATTTAGAAGATGTAATAGCAATATTACAAAAAGCATTAGATAGTAAAAAATAAATTTCATAGATTTTTATGAAATAGTTTTGTGATATAATATCCCTTTTAAAGAGGTTTATTATGTCACAAAAAAAAATTATAGGTAGAAGAGAAATAATATCTATTTTAGATTTAGAACTGTTCGATTTAGATGCAAAAGTTGATACAGGAGCAGATTCTAATTCCCTGCATTGTGATGATATTTTTATTGATGATGAAAAATTTGTAAATTTTACATTATTAGATGAAATTCATCCCGCTTACCATGGTAAAAAAATGAGAATCCCACTATATAAACTCAAAAGAGTTAAAAGTTCAAATGGTGTTGTACAATCAAGAGCTTCCATAAAAGTTGATATACTTTTTTTTGGTAAAAAGTATAAAACTGTAGTTTCCCTAACAAATCGTTCCGATATGAAATATCCAATGTTAATAGGAAGAAAGTTTTTGTCAGAGCGTTTTTTAGTTGATGTTTCACAAGAATATCTTACAAAAGCCAAATAAAAGAGGTTAAAATGAGAATTTATATTTTATCAAGAAATAAAGATTTATATTCAACTAGAAGATTAGTTGAAGAAGCAAAGGCTAAAGATTGGGAAGTTAGAGTAATAGATTATTTAAAATGTACAATCGAAATTATGAAAAATGAATTAGTAGTAAATTATGAAGGTAAAGTTTTACCAACACCCGATGCAATAATTCCAAGAGTTGGAGCTAGCAGAACTTTTTATGGTGCTGCAATGGTGCGACACTTTGAAATGTTAGATGTTTTTAGTACAACTGGAAATTTAGCACTCACAAGAAGTAGAGATAAATTAAGAAGTTTACAAGTTCTATCTAGAAATGGTGTTGATATGCCAAGAACAGTTTTTGCTTCTAATAAATCAAATGCAAAAGATGTTATTGCCTTAAGTGGTGGCGCACCATTAGTTCTAAAAATACTTGAAGGAACACAAGGTGTTGGAGTTGTTTTAGTTGATAGTGAAAAAGCTGCTAAATCAGTTCTTGATGCTTTTTATGGAATGGATGTAAATTTACTTGTTCAAGAGTTTATTGAAGAAGCAGGTGGAGCTGATATTAGAGCATTTGTTGTAAATAATGAAGTAGTTGGCGCAATGAAAAGACAAGGTGCTGAGGGAGATTTTAGATCAAACTTACATCAAGGTGGAAGTGCAGTTGCTTACAAACTTAACAGAAAAGAGAAAGCAACAGCAATAGCAGCAGCCAAAGCAATGGGACTTGGAGTTTGTGGAGTTGACATGATTCCTTCAAAAAGAGGTCCACTTGTAATGGAAGTTAATTCAAGTCCAGGTCTTGAGGGAATTGAAAAATCTACAAATATAAATATTGCAGAAAAAATTATGGATTTTATTGAAAAAAGTGTAAAACCAAAATGTCCAATAAACCCACAAAAAAGAAAAATAAAAAAAGATAATATAGGAGCATAAGAGAAAATGCCCTTAAAATTAGCAATTGCCGGTACAGAGATTTTAAAAGGTACTAGAACAACATTAAATCTAGAATTACCAAAACTTTATAATACACCTACAAATCTTCCTATTAATATTATAAGAGGGAAAAAAGATGGGCCAGTTGTTTTTATTAGTGCTGCAATTCATGGGGATGAATTAAATGGAATTGAAATAATTAGAAGATTAAGAAAACTTAGTATTCTTAATAAGCTAAAAGGAACATTGATTTTAGTTCCCATTGTAAATGTTTATGGAATTATGAACCTTTCAAGATATTTACCAGATAGAAGAGATTTAAATAGAAGTTTCCCAGGAAGTATAAAAGGTTCACTTGCAAGTAGGGTTGCAAAAATATTTTTTGATGAAATAGTATGTAAATGTGATTTAGGAATTGATTTACATACAGCTTCAATTCATAAATCAAATCTTCCCCAATTAAGAACAAATATAGATGATGAATACACTTTTAATCTAGCAAAATCTTTCCAAGCACCAGTTGTTTTACATTCAGAATTAAGAGATGGTTCACTAAGAGCAGTTGCCCAAGATAGTGGAGTTCCTATTTTACTTTATGAAGCTGGAGAAGCTTTAAGATTCCATGAGATTTCTATTCGAATTGGAGTTAAAGGTATAATCAATGTTTTAAGAGAAATGAATATGCTTCCTAGTGTTGCTAGAAAAAAAGATTTCAAATCGCCTATTGTTGCAAAATTTAGTACTTGGATTCGTTCAAGTGAAAGTGGAATGTTACGAACTATAAAAGCTTTAGGTGATACGGTTAAAAAAGATGAAATTATTGCTTTTATCGATGAACCTATGGGTGATGATAGTTTTGAAATAAAAGCTTTATTTGATGGGGTAATTATTGGAAAAACAGAAATCCCACTTGTTCAAGAGGGTGATGCAATTTTTCATATTGCAAAATTAAAAAATCTTGAAAGTGCTGAAACAAAACTAGAATATTTTAATGAAAATGCAATTGAACAAAGTGAGTTTTATGAGTTGTATAATGAAGAGATAATAGAGTAAAAATACTTTACTCTATTTATAAGGAATAGTTTCTCTTAATTCCTGAGCCCATAAAGCCATACCACCATATAGGTGGGCTGTATTTTTATAACCTTGCTCAATTAAAAAATTTCCAATATTTCTAGTTCTATTTGCATGGGCACAAATTAAAACAAAAGTTTGATCTTTTGAAGTTACAAGTTTTTCAAATTCACCCATCCATTTTTCAATATCATAATCTCCAAAATCATCAAAAAAAGTTATAAGATGAGCATTTTTAATAACACCTGTTCTTTTGAATTCATCTTCTCTTCTAACATCAATCATTACAATATTATCTTCTATCATTTTTTCAACTATTTTAGGCTGTAAATCAACTAAATTATTCATAAAATTCCTTTTAATAAAAGTGAATATTAACATATAATCTATAATAAAATCTTATATATTTAAAGAAACATATAATTATAAAATCTGATGTAAACAAACTCTTTACAAATATTAAATATAATAAAAAAAATTAAAAGGTAAACAATGAAGAAAATATTTCTGATATTTTTAATTAGTGTAGCAACTCTTTTTGCATACGAAGAGCTAAATATAAATAATTTTGAAGATAAAATAAAAGACAAAAATGTAATAGTAGATTTTTATGCCCCATGGTGTCCTCCTTGTAAAATTGTTGCAAATAATTTTGAAGATTTTGATATTACAAAACCAGATAATGTTCAAGTTTATAAAGTGAATGTGGATGATGAATCAACTCTTGCAAAAAAATATGGAGTTTCTAGATTACCAACTATAATATATTTTAAAAATGGTAAAGTTGTAAAAGATTATGTTGGTGTTTTAACTTCAGAAGAGTTACTTGAAGCATCAAAAGAAAATTTTAAATTAAGATAATAAATGAAAAAGATTTTACTACTATTAGCTATTTTTATATATTCATTTTCTGCTGGATTAAATCAATCGTTTTTAGAACCAAATGAAGCTTTTATCCCAACTTTTACAAAAAATCAAGATAGTTTAGATTTTAAATTAAAACTTGGGAAAGATATTTATTTATATGATGATAAATTAAAAGTTTTTATCACTAAACCTGAAAAGATTGAGATAACAAAAGAGTTAAATGTTCCAAAACCAGTTGCGTATGAAGAGTTTATTGTTCATTTTGATGATTTGAATTTAACTATTCCTTATGAATTATTAAAATCAAAAGTTGAATCAACGCAGTATGAAATAGAAGTAAAATTTCAAGGTTGTTCAAAACTAGGACTTTGTTATGCTCCAATTAGTGAAAAATATTTATTAACACTAGAAGCAAAAACTTCAAAAGTAGAAGTTAAAAAAGAAGAGGGGAAAACAGTTTCATTAAATGAAACAGATTCAATTGCATCTAGTTTAAAAGATGAAAATCTCTTATTTGTATTAATCACATTTTTTGGATTTGGATTATTATTATCTTTAACTCCTTGTATTTTTCCTATGATTCCAATTTTATCTTCTATTATTGTAGGAGCATCGCAAAAAGAGAGTATGACAGCTAGTCGTGGATTCTTTTTATCTTTGGTTTATGTGCTTTCAATGAGTGTGGCTTACACAATTGCAGGAGTAATTGCAGGAGTTTTTGGAGCAAACTTACAAGTAGCACTTCAAAATCCTTATGTTTTAGTGGCTTTTGCCCTTATCTTTGTAGCACTTGCCTTTTCTATGTTTGGATATTTTGAGATAAAACTTCCTCAAAGTATTCAATCAAAATTAAATAAAACTACAGATGGAAAAGAGAAACAAGGAATTGCTGGAATTGCAATTATGGGATTTTTATCAGCCTTAATTGTTGGACCTTGTGTTGCTCCACCACTTGCAGGTGCTTTAGTTTATATTGGTCAAACTGGTGATGCACTTTTAGGTGGATTGGCCTTGTTTGTTATGAGTTTAGGAATGGGAGTTCCTTTATTATTAATAGGACTTGGAGCTGGTAAATTTATGCCAAAACCTGGTGGTTGGATGGAAGGAATCACTAGAATCTTTGGAATTGTAATGTTAGGAGTTGCTATTTGGCTTCTTGATAGAGTTTTAGATGCAAGTGTAATTATCTATTTATGGGCTATTTTACTTCTTGGAAGTGCAGTTTATTTAAAAATATATAAACATATTCTTGCTCAATTAATTACAGTTGTGATTTTTCTTTTAGGTGTGATTTTATTTGTGGGAGCTGTAAGTGGTGCAACAAATCCTTTAAATCCTTTGGAAAAATTTACTTCATCAACTACTGTTCAATCTTCAAGTGAAAAATTAGTTTTTAAAAAAATCAAAAATATTGAAGAGTTAAATCAAGCAATCAAAGAGTCAGATAAACCAGTACTCTTAGATTTTTGGGCTTCTTGGTGTGTGGCTTGTAAAGAGTTTGAAGAGATTACATTCACTGATGGTGATGTTATCAAAAAACTTCAAAATTTCACACTTTTACAAGCTGATGTTACAGCTAATAATGACGAAGATAAAGCTTTACAAAAGATGTTTGGAATAGTTGGACCTCCTGGAATTATCTTTTGGGATAAAAACAAAAATGAAGTAAAATCTTCAAAAATAGTTGGATATAAAAATCCAAAAGACTTCTTGGAAATCATAAATAAGAACTTCTAAAAAAGATTTCTGTTAACTTTTGTTTAGTATTATGGAAGTATGTTAAGACTTAATCTACTTCCAACTTTATTGATATTAACACTAATCACTTGTACTTTTCTTGGGGCTAAAGAGATAAATTACACAAATAGCACCTATTCTAAATTTAAAAATAATGACTTTAAATGGACAAACTTAGATGATGAAAATGCGGAGTTTAAAATAGAAAAGAAACAAGAATCTTTTAATTATGCACTAAAATCTAAGTTAGGTAAATATGGATATGAAGATAGTGATCTTACAGATAGTTATGTAACTACACTTTACAATGAAGATTTATATAAACTTTTATTTTCTAGTAGTTTTTATTTAGATAACAATATATGGCTAAATTTTAATACAAATTACAAAGACTCATCTACAAGTACAATTAATTCAATAGGTGGTTTAGCTAATAAAAAAAAGAGTGTAAAAGAAGAGGCAATTGTTAAATTATTTTATAAACCAAACTCTATTTTAACTACAAATTTAAGTTTTGAGAATATAAATAAAACTATTGATTATGATAAATTTACAAATAAAGATCTTGAAAATAGTAATAGTAATAAACTTAGTTTTAATGTAAATACAAAATTTGATTTTTTAACACTTAACAGCTCTTTTTTCCAAATAACTAAAGATAACAACTACTCTTATAATAGTACAAATTTTGATGATAATTTAACAACAAGCCAAGAGTTATATAGAGGAATTGAACTCTCTTTATCAAAAGAGTTAAGTGAAGATTTAAAATTAACTACAAGTGGAAAATTAACAACAGTTGAGACTTTAGATAGTAATTTATCAGATTTTATAGGTAAAATACCCTCTTATACTCCTAATAAAGAACTTAATATGAAAGCTGAATATTTATTTAAAGATATAAAACTAATAAGTAAAGTAACCCATATCGGTAGTAGATATAGCGATGATTTGAATAGTGATAAATTAAACAGTTACACCATTGAAAGTGTTGGTGCAATATTCTTTGCACAAATTAATAATGAAGATGTGAAAATAGATTTTAATGTCAAAAATGTTTTAAATAAAGATTATTATCTTTACTCTGATACAAAAGGTGATTCAAGAAACTATATGATAAATTTATCAATGGAATTTTAGATTAAAAGATTTTTTATTTATTCCAAATTAAATGAGGTTCTTTTGGCTCTGAATAAAGATAACCTTGTGAATAATCAATACCTAAATCTGTAATTAAATCAGCAAGTTTTTGATTATCAACAAATTCTGCAATTGTTTTAATACCATTTATTTTAGAAAATTCAACTATTAATTTAATAAGATTGATATTTTCTTGATTATTTAATAAGTTCTGAATTAGACTTCCATCAATTTTTAATGGCTTGTGTTTTGGTTTATCAAACAATTATTTAAAAGAGAGTTTCCTCTCTTTTAAATTTCTAGATAAATATAAATGCACCTAAAATCATAACTGCAAGATATAAAGCACCAAACATCGCTCCTAAAGCCCACCATCTAGCTTGAGAAATATATCCAGCACCATACCAAATTGGAGATGGTCCAGTTCCGTAAGGAGTGATAATTCCCATAACACCAAGGCTTCCTGCAAGAATAATAGTAAATGGAACAATTTGTTCAGGAGTTAATAAATTAACTGCAATTGCCATAAATATTGGAATAAGTGCCGTAACGTGCGCAGTAACACTTGCAAAAAAGTAGTGTAATAAGAAAAATAAAACAAGTAATGAAATAATAAGAGCAGTTGGGCTCATACCTGATAACATTGCTTGTGTATTTGTTCCAATCCAAGCTAAAACACCAACTTTTTGAAGTCCTGATGCCATAGCAACTAAAGATGAGAACCAAATTAATACGTCAAATGCTGCTTTATTTGAAATTAAATCATCCCAAGTAATTACATTTGTTAATACCATAACTGCAACAATTGCAATAGCTACAGTTGTTGAATCAACTCCAAACTCTTTTCCAAATATCCAAAGAACAAGTGCAACAGTTGCAAGTCCAGCCATTAAATACTCTTTAAAAGTAATTGAACCTAATGTTTTTAATTCTTCTGTTGCCCATGCTGGAGCTTCAGGAGATTTTTTTTGTGTTGGTGGATAAACTAAATAAGTTAACCAAGGAGTAAGTAAAAAAAGTGGAATCATAAGTGGTAACATAACCGATGACCATTCAACCCAGCTAATAGCATGTCCTGTACTTTTTGTAATTAAATCAACTGCTAAAAGATTTGGAGCAAGTGCTGTTAAAAACATTGAACTTGTAATACAAGTAGTTGCAATTGCAACCCAAGTAATATAAGCACCAAGTTTTCTTGGATCTTTATCAGGCCATGAATCAAAAATATGTGGAATATTAATAGCAACTGGATAAACTGAACCACCACTTCTTGCAGTATTTGATGGCATAAATGGAGCTAATACTAAATCTGAGAATGCAACTGCATATCCAAGACCAAGTGAGCTTTTTCCCATATATTTAATCATAATTAGAGATACTCTTTTTCCAAGACCTGTTTTTCTATAACCAAGTGCAAACATAAATGCTGCAAAGATTAACCAAATAACACTATTTGAAAATCCTGATAATGCCCAAGTAATACCATCTTTTGGGCTTCCCATTAATCCTAAAAGTGCAACTAATGAAATACCTGTAAATCCAACAAGTGCTGCTGGAACTGGCTCAAGAATAAGACCAACTACAACGGCAAAAAATATTGCTAAGAAATGCCAAGCATTAACTGTAAGACCCTCAGGTGCTGGAATAAACCATAAAACTAATATTACCAAAATAGGTATAATCATTTTAATTGTTCGACTAGACATAAAATCCTCCTAATGAATTTTTTATATTATATAATTTTTAGGTTACAATAAGGTTTAAGATTGTTAAGAAAATGAATAATTATTCATTTTCCTGATAAAGATATTTGATTTTAATTGTTTACTATAAAATAGGCATTTATCTAACATTTGATATACTTCTCAAAAATTATTAAAAAAAGGGTTCAAATGAACTTTGAAACAATTTTAGGAAAAGTAGATTTTTTAGAATTTTTAAGAGGTAAAAAAGCCACATTCTTATTAAGTGCTAGTGTAACAAAAACTTGTGAGATTCCAAATATTTCACAAGCTGGAATTCCTGGTAAATTATATTTAACCCCAACACTTGATGCTGAATTTTTATGTACAAAAGAAGTACGCTCAATGCCAGATATTGCCCAAACTCCAAAGGGTGTTCCTACACCTGCACTAATAACAAGAGCAGTTCACGAATTAAAACCATATTCAAATATAGAGATTTTAAATTTAGGTTTAGATGTAATTCCTCAAATTGATTATTTTAAAATTCATAATTTTGCAATTAAACCTAGTAATAGAATTGATGATGGTGCAAAAATTCCAGCTTTGGAAGTTTTTCAAAAAGGTATTGAATTTGGTCAAAATTTCCAAACTTCTGATGATTATGTAATCCTATCTGAGTCAATTCCAGCAGGAACTACAACAGCAAATGCAACAGGTTTAGCTTTATCTTATAAATGTGAAGGATATTTTTCAAGTTCATATAAAGATAATCCAAGTGATATAAAAAATCAAACAATTGAAAAAGCTTTAAAAAGAGTTGATTTGAATAGTGATTTATTTGGAATTCTTTCAAGTGTAAGTGATAATATGATTATTTTTAATGCAGGATTTATACTAGGAAGTAGAGCAAATAATCTAAAAATCGTTCTTGCTGGTGGAACTCAAATGGCTGCTGTTTTACTTGTGGTAAATTCAGTTTTAAGAAGTATGGAGGGAAGTATTGATTCTTCAAATCTTGCACTTTGTACCACAAAATGGATAAACAAAGATGAGAATTCAAATATTAAAGCACTTTTAGAACAACTTGATTTTCCTATAAATGCCTATGCTAGTGATTTTGATTTCTCTTTATCAAATCATCCAGCACTTAAACTTTATGATCAAGGTGAAGCAAAAGAGGGCGTTGGTTGTGGAGGAGCATTATGTTATGCCTCAATTAATGGTTTAACAAAAGAGCAAGTTACAAAAAAAATAGAGAGTTTTTTAGGATAATTTATAGGAGAAAACCTTGAAAAATATAATTATTAGTTTATCTTTATTGGCAAGTTTTGCTTTTTCAGCAGCTAATTTAGATCCGTACTATTTACATAAAAAGAGTCAATTTGAGATGTTAGAACAAAATGATAAATATAAAACAGTGATGATTGGAGATTCCATAACTGATGGCGGTTTATGGAATGAGTTATTAAATAATGATTTAATACAAAACAGAGGAATCGCAGGCGATACAACTGATGGTGTATTAGATAGACTAGATAGTGTAAATAAAAACCTAAAACAAGCTTTTATTATGATAGGTATTAATGATTTTTTTCAAGAGAAATCTGTGGATTATGTTTTTTCAAATTATCTAAAAATCATTGAAAATTTACAACAAAAAGGCATAAAAGTTTATATTCAATCAACTCTTTTTGTGGGAGAGAGTAAACCCGCAAAATATAATCAAAAAGTTGAAGCTTTAAATGAGAAATTAAAAAGTTATGCGAAAGAAAACAGTTTAATTTTTATAGATTTGAATACGATATTAGCACCAAATAAAACCCTAAAAAATGACTTCTCTTCTGATGAACTTCATTTAAATGGAAAAGCTTATAAACTTTGGACGCAAGAGATTAAAAAATATTTTTAGAATAGGATAGTTTATGGAAATTTTTATTTCAACATTTTTAAAAATATTTTTTTTAATGACACCTTTTTTTGTCTTAACAATGTTTTTAACAATTACACAAGATGCAACTATAGGACAAAGAAAAGCCTTAGCAGTTAAAGTTACAATTTCAGTAACTATTATAAGTTTGATTTTACTTTTTTTTGGCAAATATATTTTTTCAATTTTTGGAATAACTTTAGATGCATTTAGAATAGGAGCTGGTGCTTTACTATTTTTAACAGCAGTTGATCTAGTAAAAGGAACTGAACATAGTTCAAAAGTAGGACATAAAGATATTTCTCAAGTAGCAGTTGTTCCTTTATCAATCCCTATGATAATTGGACCTGGAACAACAGGTATTTTACTTGTAATGGGTGCGACTTTTGATAATACATCTTCGATGTTTATGGGAAGTTTGTCTTTACTTTTGGCTGTTTTATCAATTGGTTTAATGTTATATACTTCAAGTATTTTAGAAAAAATAATTGGAAAACATGGACTTCAAGTTATATCAAAAATTACTGGACTTATTTTAGCTGCACTTTCAGCTCAAATTGTATTTACTGGTATTAAAAACTTTTTGGAATTATAATGAAAGTATTTTATTTTGGTGGACAAAAATCAGGAAAAACAAAAGCTGGAATCAAAAAAGCTTTAGAATTATCAACAAATGAAAAACCATATTATGTGGCAACTTATGATAACTCTTTTGGTGATGATTCTATGCAAGACAGAATCAATAAACATATAACTGAAAGAGAAGAAAATTTCATCACTATTGAAGAACCAAAAGATTTACTAAAAGTTGTAGAATCAAATAAAACATATTTGATTGATTGTGTCTCTATGTGGCTTTTTAATAATCTTTCAAATAGTGAAGAAGCTTTAAAAATTCAACTGCAAAAGATTTGCCAAATGGACGCAAACATCATATTTATTTTAAATGATGTCTCTTGTGGAATAATTCCCCTTGATAAAGAATCACGAAGATTTGTTGATTTTTCAGGACTTATAGGTCAAGAGTTAGCAAAACTTTGTGATGAAGTTTATGAAGTGAAATATGGAATTGAAAGAAGATTAAAATGAAACAAATATCAAATGCCTTTTTCTTTGCACTTTCATATTTTTCTATAATTCCAGTATTTGTTAAAAATATGGAAATAAACAATGAAACTTATAAATATACTTTAGTTTTACTTCCACTTGTTGGCGCGATTTTAGCCTCACTTGTAATTGGATTAAACTTTGGTTTAAATGAGTTTTTTAATCCTTTATATTCTGCCTTTGTTTGCGCAGTTGTATATCTAGCACTTTATGGATTTATTCACACAGAAGCAATAATCGATGTGGTTGATGCTTGGTTTGCTTCATATAG